>JAPYPO010000010.1 GCA_029937645.1 Candidatus Hydrogenedentota bacterium | reverse complement strand
AGAGCGTCTGCTCGCGATGCAGGGCGAAGTCGCGGGAACAGCCAGCAAGGTATTCGGTCAGCTAACCGACGCGGACTTCAAATTTGGCTTTGTAACGAATGAAAAAGGCGAGAAGGTGGAGCTTACGCAAAGCTCTTTCCGTGTGCTGCTCGAGTCGCCCAAGCGCTCGGTGCGCAAACAGGCTTTCGACAAGTTCTACAAGGTTCATGAAGACCACAAAAATACCCTGGCCGCCACCCTGAGTTCCTCGGTGCTCCTTGATGTGTATTACGCGCGGGCACGCAACCACTCTTCCGCTATCGAGGGCGCGCTCTTCGGGGACAAGGTTCCTGTGTCAGTGTATGACAATCTGATCGCGGCAGTGCGTGACAATATGGATACGATGTACCGTTACATGGAATTGCGGCGCAAGACACTCCGGGTCAAGGAACTGCACGCCTACGATACCTACGTGCCGATCGTGAACGCCAAACGCTCGCGGATTCCGTATAGCAAGGCGGCGGATCTTATTTGCGAAGCCCTGGCACCGCTGGGTGACGCCTACGGCAAGACGCTCCGCGCGGGCCTCCATGGCCGCTGGGTGGATCGTTACGAGAACAAGGGAAAGCGAAGCGGCGCCTTTTCGGCCGGTGGCTACACGGGCCCACCGTATATTTTGATGAACTACAAGGAGGATGTGCTCGATAGCGCGTTCACGCTCGCGCATGAAGCGGGCCACTCGATGCACACCTATCTGAGCGCGAAGAACCAATCGTTTCCGTATTACCAATACACAATTTTTGTGGCCGAGGTGGCTTCGACCTTCAACGAACAGTTGCTGAACGAACATCTGATGAGTCAGGCAAAGGACAAAACGCGCCGGGCCGTGCTGATTAACCGCGAGCTGGAAGAAATTCGTGGCACGATCATCCGGCAGACCATGTTCGCCGAGTACGAGAAAAATATCCATGCCCTGGCCGAAGCCGGCGAGCCGCTTACTCTGGAACGGTTGCGCGAGGAATACCGGAAGCTGCTCGAGGTCTACTTCGGGCCCGACTTCGTTATTGACGCGTCGCTCACGCTTGAGGGCCTCCGTATACTCCATTTTTACCGTGCGTTCTATGTGTATAAGTACGCGACGGGCCTCTCGGCGGCGACCGCCCTCGCGCGTGGCGTGTTGGACGGTGGCAAGAAGGAGCGGGACCGCTACCTCACCTTTCTCAAGAGCGGCGGCTCGAAGTATCCGCTGGAGCTTCTTCGCGATGCGGGCCTGAATCTGGAAAAGCCGGGCCCCGTCGAGAGCGCTATGGCCCATTTCAAGCATCTCGTGGAAGAGCTGGAAGGGCTTGTCTAGCTGAAACGTCCGCTACCTGAACGCCCTGTATACGGGGTCGAAACGCCGTATCGGGAATTCTCAGGGCCCCTCGCGTGTCCTTACTGATAGGGGCAGTGTAGTTCGAAATTCATCGACGGAGAAGATAAAGATGCCTTCGTGGTTTAAGAAAGTATTTACGGGTGGCGCGGGCAAAGCGGTGCCGGAACAAGAAGAACCGCTTTCGTCAGACGTGTCCATTGTCGACGCGCCGTCGCAAGAGAGCCCCGCGCTGGGTCAACCCGATACCAGCGACTACGAGCAGCCCAAAGCCCGCGAGGTCGTGTACGCTCCGGTGATCATGTCGGAAGACGAGCAATCGGCGTATAGCGAAGAGGTGCGCGTGAAGGCCCGTGTGGAGGGCGATTATCAATCGTGCGTATTCATGGTGGATCGTCCGTTACTCAAGGGCTCGTCCGTGTGGCTACCGGGCACGGAATGGGCCAAGGATGTTTCGCCGCTGGCCGAGGCGTTGTTCGCGATCGAGGGCGTAGGAACGGTTCTTATTCATGATTTCACGGTGACGCTAACGCTCACGCAGGAGAACCGGCGATCGTGGGAAGAGATCATGAAGGGGGTGGGGGCCGCGATCCGCGCCCATCTGAAAAGCGATGATCCGGTCGTGAGCCAAGAGTTTCTCGACGCGCTTCCCCCGGAGGACGAAATACGCTCGCGCGTAAGCAAAGTGATTGAAATGGAAATCAACCCGGGGATTGCTTCGCATTCGGGTGTGGTTACGCTTGAGCGTGTGGACGGGAACTCGGTGTACATTACGATGGGCGGCGGGTGTCAAGGATGCGCTGCTTCGGCGATCACGCTGCGTCAAGGCATTCACACGGCGTTTCGAAAATCGGTCCCCGAACTCGGCGCCATCTACGACGAAACGGATCACACCGCCGGCACGAATCCGTATTTTAGCGAACTGCCGGCCGGAATGGCCTAGAACTACATTTTAAAGGAAGACCAAAAGTTATGCCGAGGTTGAATACCTTTACCCTTGAGATCAAGACCGGTGAAAATGCAGGACCCGAACGGCCGCAATACAGCATCAATAGCTTTCCGTTGGATTTCGACGAATCCCAAGGCAGCGCAGCCCCCGGCGCCGTGTTGAAGGTTACCGGCACGCCGCAGAGTTTTCCCCATACGCTCTTATTGATTGGCCCGTCAGAGGGCTGTTGGGATATCGAGTCGGTTCATGCGACGTACGACTGCGCGGACGAAGACCCCTACACCATTCATCTCGGCGCGGTGAGCCTGGACGACAATTCGGATTTGAACATCTGGTACGAGCGGCCCGCTACGGCCTTTGACGTGTAACGCGAGAATTACGCGGGTGCCACCCAAAAGATTAATCTTCTTGTAGAGGGTAAACCATGTCCACAAGCGACTTGGCAAAAAATAAATGCGTTCCGTGTAAGGGTGGTATTCCGCCGTTGGCCGGCGATGAGCTGGAGGCCTATTGCGAACAGCTCGGGGCGGGTTGGGGCTGTGTAGACCATCACCATCTGGAGAAGGAGTATACGGTTAAGGGCTATCCCCCAGCCGTGGCCTTCGCCAATGCCGTCGCGGGGATCGCCGAAGAACAAGATCATCACCCGGACATTTTTTTTACTTGGGGGACGATTCGGGTTACCATTTGGACACATAAGATCGACGGCCTGACGCCGAGCGATTTTTATTTTGCCGCGAAGTGCGAAGAGGCTTTCGGGAAGCAAGAGGGTTAAGCGCGAATGTCAACGGGACTCAAGAATGCCGTGTAAAGATGTAACAGAACTCATCCGGGTCGTCTTAGACGAAGGCGACTGCTTGAAGGAGTATGTCTTCGCCAAACGTTCGTGCGGCCAGGGCGTGGGCGCGGAATCGCTCCTGATCGGGCAGCTCGGAGGCGCGTCGCTCGAAGCGCTGCTGGCCTATACCGCGGAATCCTTCTTGAGCGAATTTCCGATTCAGGATGAGTTGGAAGAATTCTTAAGCCTGAAGCATCTCTTCGCCCTGCAAGGCGCGCTGGAGGTACTCACCGGCAAAGAGCCGGGACGCGCCGGTGACCCCTTCGCGGCGAGTGAAATCACGTTCGATGCCGACGAGACGATCGTGGCGGGCCGCATCGGCGTGGACCTCCTCGTCGAGAAAATACAAGCCTGCGGCGGCTGCGCGTCCTGTGGATCTGAGAAGGCCGAGGCCGGACGCGAGACGAATCGCAAGCGCCGCGAATCCCGCGAGGCACCGCTGGCCACCGCGCAGGCATAGGTAGTCCATGCCTTCCTCTTGCAGCCCCATCGCGAATCGCCATAAGACCACCCAGGTCAAGGTTGGGCATGTTGCGTTGGGCGGAGGCGCTCCCGTTGTCGTCCAGTCCATGACCAATACGGATACGGCGGACGCGAAGGCAACGGCCCAGCAAATCGTTGAACTCGCCGCCGCCGGTTCCGACCTTGTTCGGATAACCGTTAATAACCAGGACGCGGCGAAAGCGGTTCCCGAAATTCGGCAGCGCGCGTTGGACGGTGGATCGACCGCGCCGATTATCGGGGATTTCCATTACAACGGCCATAAGCTGCTGACGGAGTTTCCCGAATGCGCGAAGGCGCTCGATAAGTATCGAATCAACCCGGGCAACGTCGGTGCGGGCAAGAAACGGGACGTCCAGTTTTCGACCATTTGCGCTATTGCGGCCGAGAACGGCAAGCCCGTTCGTATCGGTGTCAACGCCGGATCGCTGAACCAGGAATTGGTGATGGCGAAGATGCAGGAAAATACCGACCGCGGCCTCGGTTTTGATTCCGAAGAGATCGTAAACGAGTGCATGCTCGTGTCCGCGCTCGAATCGACGGACCTCGCGTTAGAGAGCGGCCTCGATCCGAACCAGATCGTGATTTCGTGCAAGATTTCCCGTCCCATACACTTGCTGTCCATCTACCGCGAACTGGCCAAGCGAACCGAGCAACCGCTCCACCTGGGCCTCACCGAAGCAGGCATGGGATTGCGGGGCCTCATATGGTCCGCCGCGCCGATGGGGGCCTTGCTGGCCGAGGGGATTGGCGACACGATTCGCGTCTCTCTCACGCCGAGGCCGGACAGCGACCGGCGCGAAGAGGTGTACGCCGCGTGCGAACTCTTGCAGGCCTTGGACATCCGCGCGTTCGCGCCCACGGTGACGGCCTGCCCCGGCTGCGGTCGGACAACGAGTACCACATTTCAGACCTTGGCGGAAGATATTCAAGAATATATTCGTGAGAGCATGCCCGCGTGGAAGGAACAATACGAAGGCGTCGAGAACCTGACCCTGGCGGTGATGGGCTGCATCGTGAATGGCCCCGGCGAATCGAAAGCGGCCAACATCGGAATAAGCCTGCCCGGCACGGGCGAAGAACCCACCTGCCCGGTGTACATCGATGGCCAGAAACACTCGAGTTTGCAGGGCGGTCCGGCGGAACTTTCGTCTGCGTTCCAAGAACTTGTCGATCACTACGTTGCGGAAAAGTACGCGCCGAGGCCGCACACCTAACGGGCGTTCCTGTGGGCCGCGAGTCTTATCGAGGCTTGCGATCGCATGAACAGGTTTTCGGTGAAATGGGTGGCGCGGTTTCGGTTGCGGCCTACAGTTGCGCTAGGTACAATGCCGCGTAAGGTGCAGTGCCGCGCAAGGTACAATGCGCGGCATTGAGGGATTGAGTATCGACCACCGCGGGAAGGAGGGTCACCGGCATTCATGTCCGATCAAGCGAAGGAGGCCACCGACGCGGTAGTGCATCTAGGCGACCCCGGCGTCCCACCCCTGGAATACAAGTCTCCACTGAAGCGCTTCCTTCATCACGATATTATGGGTTCCGCCTTCTTGTTGCTTGGGGCCTTCGCGGCCATCGTCGTGGCCAACTCCCAGTTGGAAGAGTGGTATCACCACCTTTGGGAGACGGAATTTGGATTCGTTTTTGGCGATGTAAACCTTATTAAGAGCCTCCACCACTGGGTCAACGATGGGCTCATGGCCATCTTCTTCTTTTTGGTCGGGCTCGAAATCAAACGCGAACTTATCGCGGGCGAGTTGGCTTCCTTCAACAAAGCCTTCCTGCCGGCCATCGCGGCCATCGGAGGCATGATCGTTCCGGCCTTAGTCTATGCCGTCTGCAATTTAGGGGGCGAAGGCGGCGCGGGCTGGGGCATTCCCATGGCGACCGATATCGCATTTGCGGCGGGCTGCATCGCGCTGTTGAAAAAGTGGGTGCCCACATCGCTCATGGTCTTTCTGGTCGCGTTGGCCATCGTAGATGACCTGGGCGCGGTCACCGTCATCGCCATTTTCTACACCGACTCGATCGATACTCAGCCCCTAATTATCGGGATAAGCCTCATCGTGGTTTCCTTTTGCATTGGAAAACTTGGTGTGCGGTCAATCCTTCCTTACGCCGTCTTCGGAATTGTCATTTGGGCGGCCTTCCTCAGTTCGGGCGTCCACGCCACCATCGCCGGCGTACTCCTGGCCTTCACCATTCCATCGGACGCGCGCTACAAACCGCGCCTGTTCCGGGGCCGTATCGTCGAATTACTCGACCGCTTTTCCCATGCCGACGAGGACCTCGGTCAATACGAGGAAGGCGATGAGGCCGATATCAACAAGGGGCATCTGGTTACCCAGCGCCAACAAACGCTCATCCGCGCGATGAACACCGAATGTGTCCATGTAGAAGCCCCGTTGCAGCGGCTTGAGCACAACATCGAGCCCTTCTGCGTCTTCATCGTCATGCCTATTTTTGCCTTCGCCAACGCGGGTGTGCATCTGGAATGGGGAAACCTAGGCAACATTATGCTTGAGCCCGTAACCATCGGGATCGTCCTTGGCCTACTTCTTGGCAAGCCCCTGGGAATTATGCTGGCCTGTTATCTCGCCGTAAAATTTGGATGGGCGCACTTGCCGCGAGGCGTACGTTGGTCGCAACTCTTCGGCGTGTCGCTTCTGGCCGCCATAGGGTTTACCATGTCCCTGTTCGTCAACGAACTCGCTTTCCAAGGCGTCGACCCGGAGCTGGCGGAGCAATTCGTTTCAGAAGGAAAAGTGGGAATTTTCGTGGCCAGTATCATCGCGGCCTGCGCCGGACTAATCACGCTGAAGGTCACCTGCGGTCCGTCACGGGACGTCCGGGCCGACGAGACGGTCTTTTAGCTTTTAGGGGCGTCGTACCGCGCGTACCGCTACGAGCCCTGTGAAGCCTATCGAAGCAGAGGAAAAACGACTTGACTTGCTATTCTGGAATAGATATAAAATAACGGCTAACATATGCTGTAGTATATTATATGATTTTATTTTTATAGTAAAACACACATTGCTGCTTTACCCTATTGTTCTGCTATTTTGTGTTTCTTGTGGCGTCGGCGCCCAACGAAAATTTTGTGGTATTTGGGATACAGAATTTTGTATGATCGGGTCCGTTTGGTTTAGCCGGAATTTTCCGGGCTTTCTGATTGCGCTGGGCGCGCAAGACCGAATGGGTTCAGCCAAATGGGTTCAATGGGGCGCTCATCTGCTCGAGGGCCTTTGTCGGCGCTTTAATTGCGAAAGAAGAGTGTGGTATAGATTAGCGGGGATGCCGCAGAGGTCTTCTGGCCCGGTATGGGGTGTGAGACCGCACGGCGTTGTTTCCAGATTAGCCTTACTCTAAGCGGAGTCGGCCATTCTTGAAATGGCAGACAAGTCATCTGGGGACGTGCGAGAGGGTAAATTTCCTGCGGTCCCAGGGCATTGGATACGCACCAAATGTTTTGGCGCGCCCGGTTTTTGGCTGAGAACGTGAATAGGCACCAAGATTGCCGGCTGCGCCGCCGGTGAAACATGGCGGGTAGAAAGGATATTTTCGTGGCACAAATCTTTCCTCCCGGCGCGAATTGGTTAGCGCGCTGGAGTTTATTAATGATACCGCTGGGCCTGCTGCTTGTGGCCGGTGTTTCCTCGGGTATCTACTTGTCCCCCGAGGGTTCTCAGGTGGATATTGCTCGGCAGCAACCCGTCCCCTTCAGCCATCAACGGCATGTCCAGGGCAACGGCATCGATTGCCGCTACTGCCACTCGACGGTGGAAACGTCCTCCTTTGCCGGGATTCCGGCCACAGAAACCTGCATGACCTGTCACTCCCAGGTATTGACGGATCAGCCCATGTTTGATCCGGTCCACGAGAGCTGGCGCACGGGCGAACCGATCGCCTGGACGCGTGTGCATGACCTTCCCGATTTTGTCTACTTCAATCACAGCGTCCATGTGGCGCAGGGTGTCGGCTGTTCGACCTGCCACGGTCGCGTAGACGAAATGAAGCTCACTCACAAAGAACATACCCTGCGAATGGGCTGGTGTTTAAAGTGCCACACCAACCCTGAAAAATTTATTCGGCCCCGCGATCAGGTGTTTAACATGGAATATGAGGCTCCGGGCCGCAAGGAACAGCACGCTTTGGGCAGTCGGCTGATCGAAGAGTACAACATAAAGGTGGGGCAGCTTCAAAACTGCTCTATTTGCCATCGATGACTCAAGAAGCAACCGCCAATTTTCCCGTCGAGGACCCGACCGTGGATCAACAGACGCTTGAAAATTTGAAGTCCTCCGTGGAACTGGAAGAAGTGCGTGACCGGCTGGCCAAGACCAGCGGGCCGGCCTATTGGCGCAGCCTGGAAGAGGCGGCGCAAACGGGCGCATTTCAGACCTATCTACACAACGAATTCCCCGAACAGGCCTCTACGCCGACGACCGCGCTGACCCGCCGGAATTTCCTGCACGTCATGGGCGCGTCCCTGGCCTTGGCAGGTGTGACCTCTGGGTGCGCACGCCAGCCTGTTGAGAAGATATTTCCGTATGTGAAGCCGCCCGAAGAAGTCATTCCCGGCCGGGCCACGTACTACGCCTCCGCCTCCATGTTGGGTGGCTATGCTACCGGCGTTCTCGTCGAGACCCACATGGGCCGCCCCACCAAGATAGAAGGCCTTCCGGGCCATCCCTCTTCGCTGGGCGCCGCCGACGCGATCACCCAGGCTTCCGTGCTCAACATGTACGACCCCGACCGCTCCCGTGAAGTCTTGAATCGCGGCACCGTGGGGACTTGGGAAAGTGTTGTCGATGAAATAAACGGGGTTCTTGACAGCCAGCGCCCCAGCGGCGGCCGTGGCGTCCGGATTCTCACCCAGACGATCACCTCGCCCACGTTGGGCGCGCAACTTAAGACCTTTCTCGCTCGCTATCCCGAGGCGCAGTGGCACCAGTACGAGCCCGTCGGACGCGAATCCGTCCGCGAAGGCGCGCGCCTCGCATTCAATCAATACGCCGACACCCAATACCACTTTGATGTGGCCGATACGGTCCTCGCCTTGGACGCCGATTTCCTCAACGCGGGCGTGGGCCATGTGCGGTACGCTAAGGATTTCGCAGCGCGGCGCGATGTCTTCGAGGGAGATACCCACGGGGAACACCAGGAAGCGCAGTCGCTCAATCGACTCTACGCGATCGAGAGCGCGCCAAGCCTTACCGGGGCCGCAGCGGATCATCGCTTGGCCGTGCGGCCATCCCATGTCGAAACAATTGCGCGCGCGATTGCGTCTGGACTCGGCCTTCCTGGACAAGGCACGGCCGGCGCAGACCTCAGCGAAAGCGAGACGCGTTGGGCGGCCGCAGTCGCAACGGATCTCAAGGACACCGCAGGAAACAGCGTGGTCATTGTGGGCGAACATCAGCCGGCGGAACTGCACGCGCTGGCGCACGCGATGAATGGCGCACTCGCGAACACCAACAGCGAAAAAACTGTCGAGTACACCGATTCCGCCGAAGTCCGGCCCGAGAATCAGCTCGCATCGTTGCAATCGCTCGTGGACGACATGGCCGTCGGTGACGTAAAAATGCTCATCACACTCGACGGGAATCCCCTTTACGATGCCCCGTCCGATTTTAATTTTTCTGAAGCGATGGACAAGGTTCCGATGCGGGTGTATCTCGGCCTACACGAGAATGAAACGGCGCGCCTCAGCCATTGGCATATCCCGGCGGTACACGATTTAGAATCCTGGTCGGATGCGCGTGCGCACGATGGCACGATTTCACTCGCTCAGCCGTCGATCGCGCCGCTATACGATGGCAAATCTTCCACCGAACTGCTGTCGGCCATGCTCGACGATATTCCCAAGGCCGGCTACGATATCTTGCGCGAACACTGGGAGGCGGCCCGGCCCGGCATAAATTTTGAAAAATTCTGGACCACGTCGCTCAGCACCGGTATCGTCGAAGGCACGGCCCTGCCGACGAAGCCCTTACGCGCCGGTACCCAAGTCACCCCTTCCGTAGCGGCAGAACGCGGAGCGCTCGAAGCCGTGATTTTGCCGGATCCGTCGATATACGATGGCCGCTTTGCGAACAACGGTTGGCTGCAAGAGGCGCCGAAGCCCCTGACCAAGCTCACCTGGGATAACGCGGTCCATATCTCGCCCGCCACGGCCCAAGCTCAAGGTTTAGGGTTGGACGACCTGGTCCAAGTGACGTTGGGCGATTTGACGCTCACGGAGCCCCTTCCTGTCTGGATTCAGCCGGGACACGCGGCGGACACGATCTCGCTTCACCTCGGCTTTGGCCGCACAGAGGTTGGTAAAGTCGGGCAGGGAATCGGTCAGAACATTTCTTCGATTCGAAGATCCTCCGAGATGAATCTTGTCGGAAACGCAAGCCTTGAAAAAGTGCCTGGAAGCTACAAGTTAGCCCGCACCGAAGAGCATCATCTGATCGAAATCGGCACGATATCCGAAGAGCGCGGCCTCGTGCGCGCTTTCACGCAAGATGAATACGAGGCCGACGATCATGTCGTCACCGGCCACTTCCACGATCCCACGCACAACGAAGATCCCGACAACCCCGTGACACTCTACGATCTCGAAGAGAAGAAGTGGGATGGCTACGCTTGGGGCATGACGATTGACTTGAATAAGTGCACCGGCTGCAACGCCTGTCTCGTGGCTTGTCAATCAGAAAACAACATCCCCGTCGTGGGCCGCGAAGAAGTGCGGCTGGGCCGCGAGATGCATTGGATTCGTGTGGACCGCTACTACTACGGCAGCGATCTCGACAATCCGGCTACGCATTTTCAGCCCGTTCCCTGCATGCAGTGCGAAAACGCCCACTGCGAAGTGGTCTGCCCGGTCGCGGCCACCACGCACAGCCGGGAAGGCCTGAACGACATGACGTACAACCGCTGCATCGGCACGCGGTATTGCTCGAATAACTGCGCCTACAAAGTGCGCCGCTTCAACTTTTACAACTATGGCCGCACACCGATGGGGCAACACGGCGACCGCGCGCTTGGCAGTAAGAATTTGACGAAGGTAATGGGCGAGGACAGCACCCACGCCCACGACAACCCCGAATCCATCAAGCTCATGCGCAATCCGGATGTCACCGTACGCACACGGGGCGTCATGGAGAAATGCACCTACTGCGTGCAGCGCATAAACTTGGCGCGGCAGGATGCGAAACGGGACGGCGGCGAAATCGCGAGAGATGGGGTTACCACGGCGTGTCAGCAGACCTGCCCTTCGTCGGCGATTACCTTCGGCGATATCAACGATTCCGAAAGCGGTGTGTCGAAGCGCAAGAAAAGCCACCGCAACTACGCCACACTCGCCGATCTCAATGCGCGGCCGAGAACGACCTATCTGGCGCGAATCACAAACCCCAACCCGGAGCTTGAGGCTTAGCATGGCGACAGTAGAAAAGCTGACACCGGAAGAGGTGACGGCAAAGAATTATCCAGCCTTGGCGCCTGTGGCGCCCCTTCTCGGGCCGGGACACGACTACGAGTCCATCTCGGACACCATCACTTCGGTGGTGGTCGAGAAGCCTCACCCGCCCGGTTGGTTTATCATGGCCGCGGTTGGGATGTGTTTCCTCTCCCTTCTCGGCATCTCTACCGCGTATCTTTTCGCGCGCGGCACGGGCACCTGGGGAGTCACCATCCCCATCGCCTGGGGATTCGCGATCATCAATTTCGTTTGGTGGATCGGTATCGGCCATGCGGGAACGCTCATTTCCGCCGTGCTTCTCTTGCTACGTCAAGATTGGCGTAACGCGATTAACCGCTTCGCAGAAGCCATGACCATCTTTGCCGTGGCCTGCGCAGGCATGTTCCCCCTTTTGCATCTGGGCCGACCGTGGGTCGCCTTCTTCATCTTGCCCTATCCCAATTCCATGGGGTTATGGCCGCAATTCCGAAGCCCCCTCGTTTGGGACGTATTCGCCATCTCGACGTACGGCTCGGTCTCGCTTCTCTTTTGGTACATCGGGCTCATCCCCGACTTCGCCACCTGCCGCGACCGCGCGAAGAACCGCTTCGCCCAAATCGCCTACGGCATGGCCTCCCTTGGTTGGCGCGGCTCTTCCCGCCACTGGTTCCGATACGAAACAGCCTCGATGCTTCTCGCCGGTCTCTGCACCCCTCTGGTGGTATCCGTGCACAGTATCGTTAGCTTCGACTTCTCCGCCTCACAACTGCCCGGCTGGCATACGACGATCTTCCCGCCCTACTTTGTAGCGGGCGCCATCTACGCGGGCTTTGCCATGGTATTGACCATGGCGCTTCCCGTGCGCAAGTGGTACAAGATGGAGAGCATCATTACCACGCGCCACATCGACAACATGGCAAAGGTGATGCTCACCGTAGGCCTCATCGTGTGTTATGGGTACGCCTCCGAATTATTTTATGCCTGGTACAGCGGCAGTTCCTACGAGCGCTTCATGATGTGGAACCGGATTTGGGCGGGCCCCTACCGCTACGCGTACTGGGCGCTCATCGTATGCAATTTCGTGGTGCCGCAGCTTCTTTGGATAAAGTCAGTCCGGGTGAATCCCATTCCCCTCTTCGGCGTCTGTATGTTCATCAATGTGGGGATGTGGCTTGAGCGTTACGTCATTGTGGTGACCAGCCTGACCCGCGATTTCCTTCCGTCCTCTTGGGGTACCTACCACGGCACCATCTGGGACTGGGGCATCTTCGCCGGAACGCTCGGATTCTTCACCGTCTGCATGTGCCTGTTCATCCGGTTCATGCCGATGGTGGCTATCCACGAGATTCGTGTCACTCATCATAAAAACACCTCCCACGGACACTAAGCTAAGCATAAGGTGATTGAATACCATGCATGACGACAGTGCAAACAAAGGACCTCAGGTGTACGGTCTGATCGCGGAGTACGACGACCCCGATCAGCTTCTGACCGCCGCCAAGTCCACCTACGACGCGGGGTATCGCGAAGTGGAGGCCTATTCGCCTTTCCCGATTCACGGGTTAGCTGAATCGTTGGGCTTCACCAAGACCGCCGTTCCTTTCCTTACCCTGTGCGCAGGCCTGACCGGCGCGTGCGCCGGCTTCGGCATGCAAGTCTTTGCTACGGTCTACCACTACCCCTACGACATCGGTGGGCGCCCTTTTCTGAGCTGGCCCGCATACATTCCCATCACCTTCGAGATGATGATCCTGTTCGCAGCTTTCACAGCCGGATTATCCATGCTTGCGTTGAACGGGCTGCCCCGCCCACATCACTCAATTTTTAATGCCAAGAATTTCGAGCGTGCATCGAGCGACCGCTTCTTCCTCTGCATTGAGTCTGCGGACGATCACTATGACGATGCGGCCACCAAGGAATTCTTAGAAGATCTCGACCCCAGGCCGCTGGAAGTTTCCGAGGTGATGGTATGATTCGGAGAAACCGGTTGAACGCGACACGGCGGACGGTACAGCAGGCCACACGGCTGGCTGCGGGCCTTGCCCTCGTAGGCATCCTTGGCGGTTGCCACTGGGATATGTGGGACGACGCGCGGCTCAAGCCTTACGAGAAAAGCGATTTCTTCGCCGACGGCCTGTCCTCGAGAATGGTCGTTCCCGGCACCGTGCCCTATTTGGAATCCCGTGTCGACGACCACTACTACGCCGGCAAGATCGACGGCGAGTTTGCTAAAATCCTTCCAGCCCAAATTGAGCTGAACGGCGGCCTTCTTAAGCGCGGTCAAGACCGCTTCATGGTTTTCTGCTCCCCGTGCCATGACGCGCAAGGCACCGGCAACGGTATGGTCGTGCAGCGCGGATTTCCGGCACCACCTTCCTATCATATCGATAGGCTTCGCGAAGTGCCGATCGGCTATTTCTACGATGTGATGACGAACGGATTCGGGCGCATGTACAGCTACGCAACCCGCATCGATCCGCAAGACCGTTGGGCCATCGCTTCCTACCTGCGCGTCTTGCAATTGAGCCAGAATGCCACCCCCGACGTATTGCCCGCCGACCAATTGGAGGCAATCAAGGAGCACGCGCACAATCCGCAAGAGCCCGCGGAAGATGAGGGACAAACCACCAATGAGCACTAATACGGTCACACTGCCCTTCGGGTTGAGCCGGCTGCGCGGGATCGCCATCATGGCGGGACCGGTATTCCTCCTCGTCGCGATAGGATTGTCCTTTGCGCTCTCGGGCGATCCCGACACCGGCCGCAGCGTAGGCATCGACACTTTTTTCCAGGCCTACCTTTTCGGCTACCTCCTTTGGTTTGGCATCGCCATGGGTTCGCTCGCGCTGATTCTGATTCACCACTTGACCGGCGGCGCGTGGAGCTTCGTCACGCAGCGCATCCTGGAAGCCTCCACCCGAACCTTGCCCCTGCTCTTCGTGGGCTTCATTCCCATTCTCGTTGGCCCGCTTATGTGGGCTATCAATGGCTCCGCCGTCGGCAACCTTTACCAGCCCTGGCTGAACATGGAAGACGCCGAAATCATTGTCCAAAACAAGGAAGCGTACTTGAACGCCGGCTTCTGGATTGCGCGCGTCTTTTTCTACTTCGCCGTATGGATTGGCATCATGAGCCTTTTCAATCACTGGTCGAAGAAGCTCGACGAGACGGGCGACGGAAATATAGCGGTGAAATTTAAGCGCTTCGCGCCCCTTTGCCTTATCGCCTATTGCCTGACCATGACCTTTGCTTCGACCGACTGGGCTCTGTCGTTGGAGCCAGCCTACTTCTCCACGATGTACGCGCCGCTCTTCTGGATCAGCCAGGCGCTGACCACCTTAGCCTTCACGACCATCATTCTGTCGAAGCTCGCGCAGACCAAGCCGCTCGCCGAATACGTCACCGTGGATCACTATCATCACCTGGGCAACCTCATCATGGGCTTCACCGTCCTGTGGGCGTACATGTCCTTTTCCCAATACCTGATCACCTGGTCCGCGAACCTGCCCGAGGAAATTATCTACTACACCGCGCGGCGCAGCCCCAGCCTCGCCGTACTTGCCGTGTGCTTGATGGCCTTCCATTTCCTGGTCCCGCTGCTCCTGCTGCTGTGGAAGCGCGGCAAGCGAAGCCCCAACTATTTGACCAAGGTATGTTACTGGATCCTGTTCTGGCGTCTGGCCGATGTCTTCTGGTTTGTCAGTCCCGCCTTTCACCACGAGGCGCCCGGCGTATACCTCAAAGACCTTCTGGTTTATGGCAGCGCGTGGATCGGCATCGGCGGTATCTGGATTTGGGCCTTTCTCGGTCAGCTTCAGAAACGTTCCGTCATCGCCGTGAACGACCCGCGCCTTTACGAGGCCGTGACCCACAAGAAACCACCGGAGGTTCTCGAGCATGCATAACACCGGCGCTCCCGGCGAGGATAAATTTGAAGTCAGCGATTGGCACCTGAAGATCATACTGGTGACCGGCGTGTTCATGGTCGTGGTAGCCGTAGTTTCTTTTGCCATCTGTTACGTGATTATGAATAGCTTTCAGAAAATGGATTCCATCAGCGACTACAAGCCATCGCCCCTCGCGGAGGAACACGAAGAGTGGGTCGCGTCGCCCCGCATTCAAGTACAACCGTGGGACACGCTTGACGCCTATGCAGCGGAGTCGGATCACGTCTCCGATTCCTACGGTATTGTGAGCGAGTTGGAGAACGGAGACACCGTCTACCGGATTCCCATTGAAGCCGCGATGAGCATCGTCGAGGAACACGGCTTTCCTAAATTTCAGCCTTTGACCGAAAAAATAAAAATAGCACCCACGGCGAACGAGCACTAACGAATCTACGATGAAAACCCTTTTGCCACATAGCGGAAGATACAGGGCGCTGCATAGTGCGGTCGCCTTCGGTCTGTCCGTGGGCTTGGCCGCAGCCGCCATAGCGCAGTCCGCGCCCGACCAATCCTTCGACGCCTTGTCGTTCCGGGCTCCCGATCCTGCCGCGCAATTTCGCGAAGTAAAAATCGAGCAGCGTCTCGACGCACTCGTTCCTCTCGATCTCACCCTGTCCGACGAAAACGGCGTCGATGTCACCCTGGGCGAAGTCCTCGATGGAAAACCGGCCATTCTGTCGCTGGTCTATTACGAATGCCCTATGTTGTGCAACCAAGTTCTCAACGGAGTGGCCATAGCCGTCGACGCGCTGGGCCTCGGTCTCGGGACGGACTACACCGTCCTCACGGTCAGCATCGATCCGGGCGAAGATCACCTGCTTGCGTCGGCGAAAAAGGCCAGCTACCTTGAAGAGCTTCGCGCGGATGGCGGGGAAGAGGGGTGGCGCTTTCTCACGATAAGCGATAGCCACGAAGAAGACGTATCATCCTTGGCCAGCGCCGTGGGTTTCGGCTACGCCTACGATCCCTCCACAGACCAGTACGCCCATGCCGCCGGCATCATGGTCCTTACGCCAGAGGGCCACGTCGCCCGGTACTACTACGGAATCGAGTACATCCCCAGAGACCTCGAATACGGTTTGATCGAAGCCTCGGAGAACCGCATTGGAAACCTCGTCGATCAACTGATCCTTTTATGTTACGCCTATGACCCGGTTTCGGGCACGTATGGATTTTACATTATCGGGGCCATGCGCGTAGGCGCCGTCATCATGATTCTCCTGTTCGTCGCCCTGTGGACCTGGGAACTCACGCGTAACCGGAAGAATCGCGCCAAAGAACTTGAAAGCATCCTTGGAAACAAAATTGACGGGCCGGCGATTCAATAGCGGCCCGCAAAGAACCCGGCATCCGCACGGGCGTCCCGTCGCGGTAACACCAGCAATGGCTGATACGGCATACAAGAAAACTTACACGAACTGAACGAAGTCGAGAGCAGCGAAAACTATGTTGAAATACATTTTCCCGGAGCAGGCATCGACCTTCGCCACCCGCGTTGACCCGATGTATTATTTTTTGGTCATCTTCTCGGCCTTGGTGTGCGTCGGCATCGGCGGACTCATCATCTACTTCGCGGTGCGGTATCGTAAGATCGAAGGAGAGAACCGGCCATCCAAAGCGCTGCACAGCATCGCCCTCGAACTGACCTGGACCGTCATCCCGGGCATAGGCGGCATCGCCATTTTCGCTTGGGGCGCGCTGCTTTACAACGACTTCGCGAACGCTCCCGAGGGCGCGCTTGAAATCGATGTCGTCGGCAAGCAATGGATGTGGAAGGTACAGCATGCCAACGGCATGCGCGAGGTGAACGATCTCCATGTGCCCGTGGGCCGTCCGGTAAAAATCACCATGACCTCCCAAGATGTATTGCACGATTACTATATCCCCGCATTCCGGGTCAAGCACGACGTGGTGCCCGGCAAGTTCACGAGCATCTGGTTCGAAGCGACCAAGACCGGGGAGTACCACCTCTTCTGCGCCGAATATTGCGGCACGGAACACTCGCTGATGGGCGGCACGGTTTATGTCATGGAACCCGAAGATTACGCTCAATGGCTTGAGGGTGGGCCCAAGACTTCGCCCCAAGAATCGGGCCAGTTCCTCTTTGAACAACGCGGCTGTGTGACCTGCCATTCCGGCGCTTCCGGCGCGCGCGGTCCGAACCTGATGGGTGTCTACGGTTCGACGGTGACGCTTGGCTCCGGCGACGAAGTCGTTGCTGACGAGGAATACCTCCGCGAATCAATTATGCAACCGGCGCTGCGCGTAGTCGATGGATTTTCACCGCTTATGCCCAGTTTTTCTAACCAACTCACCGAAGAAGATGTGATGGACCTCGTCGCGTACATCAAGTCCCTCTCAGCAGAGGAGGGCGCGGAATGATCGCGCAATACGCTCCCATCTTCGAATTACAACGTACCCTAACCTGCGAGGCACGGTAAGATAATGGCTGTTATAGCGGACCGAGAAGGCGCTTACGCGCCGCCAGTACGCGAAGAGAACTACTTGACTTGGGACCACTCCATCAAGTCGTGGCTCTTCACCCAAGATCATAAGCGGATTGCAATCCTATACCTCATTTCGATCACCGTCTTCTTTTTGCTTGGCGGAATCTTCGCCATGCTTTTTCGGATCGAATTGCTGACGCCCGCCGGCGACGTATTCGAGGCGGACCGCTACAACAAATTCTTCACGCTGCACGGCGTGATCATGATCTTCTTTTTCCTCATACCCTCGGTGCCCGCGACCCTCGGCAATTTCCTCGTGCCTATCATGGTCGGTGCCCGCGACCTGGCTTTTCCCAAAATCAACCTGGCCAGTTGGTGGGTGTTTAATGTCGCCGGCGTATTCGCCCTTCTTGTGCTCGTTACCGGCGGCGTGGATACCGGCTGGACCTTCTATTCGCCCCTAAGCACCAGCTACGCAAACACCTCGGTATTCCTGGCGGTCACCGCCGCCTTCGCTGCGGGTTTTTCTTCTATCCTCACCGGCATCAACTTTATCGTCACCGTCCACAAGATGCGTGCGCCGGGCCTCACCTGGTTCCGGCTGCCCCTGTTCATTTGGGCCAATTACGCCACCGGCGTCGTCATCATGCTGGGCACTCCCGTTGTTGCCATTACGTTGTTTCTCATCGCAGTTGAACGGCTCTGGGGCGTCGGAATTTTCGACCCGGCGCTGGGCGGCGACTCGGTCCTCTTTCAACACATGTTCTGGTTCTACTCCCATCCCGCGGTATATATCATGATTCTGCCCGGCTTCGGGGTGATCAGCGAGATCATCCCGTGCTTCTCGCGCAACCGAATCTTCGGGTATCCTTTTATCGCATTCTCCACGCTCTCCATCGCTATCCTCGGCTTTTTCGTGTGGGGACACCACATGTTCGTCTCCGGGCAAAGCTTTTACACCGGGATGGTCTTTTCCTTTCTCACCATGTTTATCGCAGCGCCAACGGCCGTCAAGATCATGAACTGGACCTTCACGCTGCACGGCGGGAATGTTATTATGACGACACCCATGCTCTATGCCATCGGGTTTATCGGCCTCTTCACAATTGGGGGCGTGACCGGACTCTTTCTTGCGGCCATGGGCTTGGACGTCCCGCTGCACGACACCTACTTCGTTGTGGCCCACTTCCACTTCACCATGGTTGGCGGAATGGCCATGGCCTTTTTCGCAGGCATCCATTTTTGGTGGCCCAAGATGATTGGCAAGATGTATCCTGAATTCATGGGAAAATTCGCCTGCATTATTATCTTTACGGGGTTCAATCTGACTTTCATGCCGCAGTTTATCGTGGGCTGGCTTGGAATGCCCCGGCGCTATCACGCGTATCCCGAAGAGTGGCAAGTTCTTAACGTTATGTCCACGGCGGGCGCGAGCATCTTGGGCTTCGGATTCCTGGCCTGTATTGCTTGTCTCATCTGGAGCGCATTCTGGGGGAAACCGGCAAAACAAAACCCCTGGGGCGCCAAAGGCCTGGAATGGGAAGTGTGTACCTCACCGCCCCATCCCCATAATTTCACCAGCATACCCGTGGTAACCGAGGAAGCGTATTCCTACACGGGTGAGGAGGTTTTAGACATTGACTAGCGTGACCATGGGACCTGCGGAACCCGTCATTCCGCACCATTTTGAGACGAAGCCACAGCACAACGAATGCAACATTTTGGGCATGTGGCTCTTCTTGGCTCAGGAAATTATGTTCTTCGGTGGCCTCTTTACCGCTTACGCTGTGTACCGATTCAAGTACCCCGACGCGTGGGAAGCGGGCAGCGCAGAACTAAACCGCGCCATCGGCACGGGCAACACCATTGTGCTTCTCGTCAGCAGCTTGACCATGGCGCTTTCGGTCTATTTTGCGCAGACTGACCAGTTTAAGAAACTGGTCGCTTCCTTCTCGCTGACGATGGTCTTCGGTGCCATCTTCCTGATTGTCAAGGCTTTCGAATATCATGAGAAGTATACGCACGGACTGATTCCCGGTGCATGGTGGGATCCGATACATCCTCCGGAAATTGACGATCCGTCGAAGATGCAGCTCTTCTTCATCATGTATTTCATCATGACCGGTATGCATGCGTTTCATATGGTTATCGGGCTCATAATTGCCGCCGTAATGATGATCATGATGCTCAAGCGAAAATTCGGACCGAATAAATATATGCCGGTCGAAATGTTCGGATTTTACTGGCACTTCGTTGATATCGTCTGGGTGTTCCTGTTTCCGATGGTTTATCTCATATAACGTTCACCCAGAATCGCCGCGCGAATCGAAGTCGTCCCATAAGAAAGGCCATTAGGATATGTCAGAAGAGCATCACATCGTTCCCTGGAAGAACTACGCAATAAATTTTTGCGTTATAACCGTGCTGATGTTTCTCACGGTATGGGTTGCGGACCAGGATTACGGCGTCATGAACCTGCCCATCGCCCTGATCATCGCCATCATGAAGACGCTATGCATCGTCCTTTTCTTCATGAACGTAAAATATTCCAGCCATCTCACCTGGGTTTTCGCGGGCGCAGGTTTCTTCTGGTTCTTGATTATGATCGGCTTCATCATCGTCGACTTCACGGAGTTCGGCGGTATGTACACGAACAGCCTTCCGGGATCCCAGAGCGCCATCGGCGTGCCATAGCGCGAGCGAAACCAGCACACCTCCAGCGGCGCGCCCGGACCTTTACGGTTGGGCGCGCCGTTTTCTATGAACGCGGAAATCGTGTGCGCCTTGATCGAGTGCGGCCAGTACCCGTAGGCTACCCGCCATGCAGAATCGTGTAGGAGAAGCGCTCTCAGATTTCGAACGTGCGTTTGCGGAATTGCGCGTCGCGCTTGATGCGGATGAGGGCGTACAGGATGCCGTGTTCCAAGAGACCAAGGAATGGTCCAATCTCCTCACCTACAAGCTGGTCCCGCATCTCGCTGGAGACGGGTGCCTCGTAGCGGTCGTGGCCGGCGGCACCAACACGGGTAAGTCGACCGTCTTCAACATCCTCCTGGACCAGGCAGTGAGCCCCGTGGTCAACACGGCGGCGGCCACCTGCCATCCCGTACTCGCGGCGAACGAGCGGCGCAGCGGCGAATGCCTCGAGTCCAAGCTGGTCCCCGAATTTAGCCCGAGGCCGCTCGACGATGACGCAGGCCCGACAGATCCTGAGCAACCTGCCGACGCCCTGTTCGTATGTCGCGTGGATTCCCTTCCGGACCATCTCGTGGTGATGGATACGCCGGATGTCGATTCGATTGACCGGCGGAACTGGGAGGTGGCGGACCATATTCGTGCGGCGGGCGATGTGCTGATCGCGGTGGTGACGGGAGAAAAATATAAAGACGAGCGGGTCGTCGAGTTTTTTCGCGAAGGGCATAATTCGGGCCGGGTCGTCATTCCCCTGATGAATAAGGCCAACCCCGACGGCGACTATGATGTTGCACGCAAACAGTTGGACGATTTTTGTGAAAACGTGGGCATCGAGAGCGTCTGTTTCGTCGTTTCTCACGATTTCAAGATAGCCGAAGATCTCAGCCGATCCATTCAGTGCTTAGACGGAGGCTCAAGCCTTCGCTATTATCTCGAAACATTGGACGTCACTGCGATTAAGAAACGTGTTTTCAGCGACACGGTCGTCCATTTTGCGAAGAAAGCCGGAGGCTTTATCGATCACGCGGCGCAGACGGGCCGGGCACTTCGGGAAATCGTAGATGATTTTGAAGACCGAGCGCATACCTACTCGATGCGCTACGACGCCGTGCCGGGCGCGGAGGTGGGGGGGCTTTTCCATGCCTTCGTGCAGTCGAAACGGGGCACACTCCGGCGGGCGATAGGAAATACGAGTTCGGCTTTCGCGCGCAACGCAGGCGCTATCGGCAGAGGAATTTCCAGGGCGTTCCGACGCCGGGCCACCCTGGACCAAGCCGAGGAACGGGCCGCGTCGGCAACGCCTTCCGCGCAGCAGGAAATGGTCGGACGCATCGCCCAAGAACTGGCGGCGAACTACATCGAATCCGCCCGCAGTCAATCCCCCCCCTTCGGCGTGTTGCTGGAGAAATCATTGGATGCGCTCGACATAGACGCGGCGGTTCAGGCCGTGGCAAACCAAACCGTCAGCGGCGATAGCATATCCGACGAGTTCCGCGTCCATGCCAACACGATGCTGGAGTCATGGTGGGAGGATCACAAGGGCAAGCGGCGGGTTCTTGAAGGGCTCGATATCGTGCTGGCGGTAATGCCCGCAGCCATCGCGGCTCCGATTTCTATGTATACGGGCGGTGTCGGTGCGCCGGAGGCGGTGGTGGCACTGGGGCCATTTGTTTCTCAATTTGTAACGCGCGTGATGGAGTATCAATTTGGCGATGCCATGTTTGATTTCCTTTCCCCGTGGAAACGGGAGCAGCAGGAGCGCTTGGAGCAGGCCTTAAAGGAGCATCTCTCCGGACCCGCGCTCCGTGGCGCGCGCGAGCTTGCCGCCGCTCTTGAAGGGGACATCATGGACACACTCCGCAGGAGCCAGGAAGAATGCCTGAAAGCATAGCGACTATATTGGAGCGGTTGGGACGCCTCGCAGATTACGGAGGCCGGTGGGATGTGCTGCGGAACGAATGCGCCCTCCTGCACGATCGAATCGCGGAGTTGCGGGAGCGGGAAACGCGCCTGGACGATCTGCTGGTCATCGCCTTGGTGGGCGGGTCGGGCGTCGGAAAGTCTACGCTGCTTAACGCCTTGGCGGGCGACGAACTCGCCAAGATGTCGGAGTTTCGACCGTGCACTTCTGTTCCTTCAATCTATCATCCGCCGGGCGCGCGGCTGGAGTTTTCGCAAGATTGGCATCACGTATCGGGATCGGCGCTGGAGAGTCTAGTGATTGTCGATACGCCGGATTCCGATACCATTGTGACCGAGCACCGCGAGACGACGCTAGAAGTGCTGGCCATGTGTGACCTCATCCTCGTCTGTGCCGATGGCGAAAAATACTTGGATGAGGCGACGTGGTCGCTGCTACGTCCGCTGAAAAACGAGCGCACCCTGGTCTGCATCGAGACCAAGGCGACCGAAGTCCCATCGGTACAGGAACATTGGCGGCAGCGGCTTGAGGAGAACGGCCTGAAGACCTCTGGTTATTTTCGTGTGAACAGCCGGCGCACGTTGGACCGGAAACTTAGCGGGCAGCCGGCAGGCGATGACGAATACGACTTCGCGGATCTGGAACGATTCCTTCACGAAGGATTGACCGTCGATCGCATTCGCGGGATCAAGCGCTCTAACGCGGCGGGCCTTCTCTCGAAAACCTTGCTTACCTTGGAGGAACGCATCACCAGCCGTGAGGAAAGCCTCAATGAGTTAAGAAAAGTCCTGGATGCGGCGGACACGGAGGTTTCGAAGGAGAGCTTCGAGATTGTGAGGAGTCGCCTCTTCGCCGAGCCCCATTTGTGGACCTATGCCCTCGGGCGTGAAATATCGCTTCGCTCGAAGGGGATCGTCGGCACCCTGTTCCGCCTGCTTGAGGCGCTCCGCTCGTTGCCGGCGCGCATGTCGGGCTGGACCTTTTGGCAGAAGCGTGCGAGCGCTGGGCATCAGGCGGCATCGCTGCTCACGGATGGCGATCTGGTCGCGGAAAACCTCGATTTATCGTCGCGCGATCTGAAGGCGGGCTTTCTTGCGAAACGGGGCGGCGTGTCCCTGGAATTCGCCCGCGCCGGATTCAACACGTCGGGCGCGGACA
The DNA here is from genome assembly GCA_029937645.1 of Candidatus Hydrogenedentota bacterium. GTDB lineage: Bacteria > Hydrogenedentota > Hydrogenedentia > Hydrogenedentales > JAPYPO01. Next base: position 1,852 of record JAPYPO010000010.1, on the reverse strand, counting down.
CGGGCTTTGAGCAATTTTCCGAAGAGTTAAACACCCAGATTACCGCGGTCCTGAGCGGTCCCGCGCGAGACCGGATCGTGGCAAAGGCCCGGGCTTTAACAAGCTGGCCCGTGGCCATCGTGGCCGATACGCCGCCGCTGATATTCGTGGCCGTTTCCGGGTACAACGTCGTCGCTGAATACTTCTGGGGCGCGATATTGGGCGCTGGTTTCTTCGTTCACGCGGGCACGGTGCTCACGATTATCCTAGCCCTGGAGATGTTCGCGCTCTCCCTGGTCTCCCGGTATTTCGCGTGGTCGGCGCGCCAGGCCGGCCTCAAGGATTTACGGGTGGCGTTGATTGGCAACCGCTTTGCGTTTCGAGCGGAACGCGATTCGCTCGACGATGCGGTAGCGCGTATCGCGGAGATCCATGAGTTGCGGGAGGCGGTTTTGAAGGATTGAAATATCCGGGCTAGCAGCCCGTGGTAGAAGTATCGCGATAGCGAGCCCGTGTCATTTTCGTTGAGGTCGAGGCGAGGAACCGCAGGAAAAGCGGGCCCTTTTTCAAGGCTTCGCAACGAAGACATCAGCGAAAAGGGCCGGGCGCAGCCGCGCTATACTTTTACCACGGGCTGCTAGGAGTTAATTGCAGAATCTACGACGGCAAGTCGAGGTATATGGCGCGTGCAGTTCAATTCCCTTCAGTTTTTGCTCTTCTTTCCGGTTGTGGCCGGATGTTATTTTGCGATCCCCTTCCGCTACCGGTGGGCGCTCTTGCTCGCGGCCAGCTACTACTTCTACATGTGTTGGAAAGCGGAGTACATCATTCTCATCTTGGCCTCGACGGCCATCGACTATCTGGCAGCGATCGGAATGGAAAAATGCGCGGGCACGCGAACCCGGAGGATGTGGCTCGTTCTCAGTCTTTGCGCCAACCTCGGAATACTGTTCGCGTTTAAGTATTTCAATTTCTTCAGCGACTCGGTGCGCGCCGCGCTAGACCGTTTCGACCTCTTCTACGACGTGCCGCAATTCGAAGCCCTGCTTCCCGTCGGAATTAGCTTCTACACATTTCAGAGTATGAGTTACACCATTGACGTGTACCGAAGGGCGCGGCCCGTCGAAAGGCACGTTGGCCTCTTCGCCCTCTACGTCGCCTTCTTCCCCCAGTTGGTCGCCGGTCCGATAGAACGCTCGATGAGTCTGCTGCCTCAATTTCGGAAACAGTTCGACTTCGACTATAGCCGTGTTGTCTCCGGGCTCCAATTAATTTTCTGGGGACTGTTCAAAAAGATGGTCATCGCTGACCGCCTTGCGCACGCCGTGGACCAAGTCTACAGCAATCCCGATTCCTACGCTGGACCGGCGCTGATTCTCGCCTCCTATTTTTTCGCGTTCCAAATCTACTGTGACTTCTCGGCCTACTCTGACATCGCTGTCGGTTGCGCCCGGGTTCTCGGCTACGACCTGACGCAAAATTTCCGTAGGCCCTACCTCGCCACAAGCATCTCGAATTTCTGGCAGCGCTGGCATATCTCCCTTTCAACGTGGTTCCGGGACTATCTCTACATCCCCCTGGGTGGAAATCGAGCCGGTAAAATCAGATGGCAAGCCAATCTTTTAGCCGTGTTCTTGGTTAGCGGCCTGTGGCACGGCGCAAACTGGACCTTTGTCGCCTGGGGCGGGCTGCACGGGGCCTACATGGTGATAGGGATTTGGACCGCCTCCCTTCGAAACCGCGCCGCGCGGCTGGTCGGACTGACGCGGCATCCTCGCATCCGCGCGGGACTCCAGATTGTGATCACCTTTCATCTGGTTGTCGCCGCATGGGTATTTTTTCGGGCAAACACCGTAGCCGAGGCGGTGAATAT
>JAPYPO010000384.1 GCA_029937645.1 Candidatus Hydrogenedentota bacterium | reverse complement strand
AATCGATGCCGGCGGATCTCAAGATGACTCTTCCAAATGGGAAATCCGGGGTATACGATTGACACGCCCGTTCCGGAACAGACTCCGAAGAAAGTCTAACATATTGAGGATTTTGAATTACAGTATGGCTCGGGCAAGAAAAACTGCGGCTAACCGCCAGATATCCGGCGGCAAGGCCCGACTAGGCCGAATAACGCATGTCGTCATATTGCCCTGCCGATCTGCCTCTTGCATCTGCTTTTATTGGGTGGTAGTCTCTCCCTTATACCGGCGCGCTTTACGGCGCACAAGCCGTTCCTACTACACGTTGCATCTGGAGGAGGGAAACGATGTCTATCGAAGACACGAAACAAGAGTCGTCAGGCTTATCACGCCGCGGCTTTCTGAAAGGGATGGGGGCTGGCGCTGTCGCCACCGGAATCCTTCAAGGACCATCCGAAACGAATGAGGCTTCGGCACAGGCCTCCCCCGGCACACATGGGCCGGGAGACATAAGCATCACCCTTAATATCAATGGAGAGTCCAAGCGCCTTTCCGTCGAGCCGCGCGTCACCTTGCTCGATGCGTTGCGCAACCGACTCGATACGACCGGGGCCAAGAAGGTTTGCGACCGCGGTACCTGTGGTGCATGCACCGTCCTCCTAGACGGCGAGCCGATTTATTCGTGCTCCATGCTCGCCATCGAAGCCGAAGGCCGCAAGATTACCACCGTCGAAGGCCTCGGTACCCCCGAACAAATGAGCGACGTTCAGGAACTGTTCGTAAAACACGACGGCCTCCAGTGCGGGTTCTGTACCCCTGGTTTTGTCGTGGCGACTACCGCCTTCGTCAAAGCCAACCCCGGCGCGACGCTTGAAGACGTTCGCAACGGGCTGGGCGGAAACCTGTGCCGCTGTGGAACCTACCAGGGCATCACCCAAGCCGCGCTCGAAGCGGCGCAGAAGCTGAAAGGAGATGCTTAATGGCAAAGTCAGCTTGGCCAGAGGCCAATAGAAGAAAACAAATCGGCGCGCGCATCGCGCGGCATGACGGACCACCCAAGGCTACCGGCGCCGCTCGGTATGCTTATGACATGAATCCAAAGGGCATGCTCTTCGCGAAGATGTTGCAATGCCCCCATGGCCACGCCAAGGTGATATCCGTGGATGCCTCCGCCGCCGAGGCCATGCCCGGTGTTGCGATGGTGCTGGTTGAGAAAGATAAGGACGGCGAATTTCCGGCGACCACCTTCGACGGAGCGATTATCGCGACCGTTGCGGCGACCACGGAGGAGATAGCGGAAGAAGCGCTTTCCGCCATTGAGGTGGAGTACGAAATGCGCGAGGTCATCACCAATGACCGTGAGCACGGCCTCGTTTCCGGTCGCGCAGCCGAAACCGGAGATGCCGCCACCGTTATGGACGGCGCGGAAGTCGTGAGCGAAGGCTACTACGGTTTGCCGACCATTACCCACTGCTGCCTTGAATCTCATGGGCAAGTATGCGAGTTTCGTGATGGCGAACTGTACATTTGGCCCTCCACGCAGAACGTAAGCGGCTACGCGGGCAGTGTTCGAACAGCCGCGGATCTACCGAACGAGAAAATCCATGTGGATGTCCAGTATATGGGCGGAGGGTTCGGGTCTAAGTTTACGGCCGGCCCCTGGGGTACAGCCTGCGTAGAGATCGCAAAGGCCACAGGCAAACCCGTGAAACTCATGCTGGACCGCGCACAGGAGCTTAAGTCTGCCGGCCACCGACCCTCCAACTTCGGCACGGTGAAAATCGGCCTGAAAAAGGACGGGACGATCACAGGCTTTCATTCGGACGTGTGGGGCACCAACGGCCAAGGCCGTTTTGCCCAACGCGCCATGCCTTATTGCCTGAAGGAAATCCCGAACATCTACACGAGGAGCCAAGGCATTGTCACCAATCGGGGAAGCGTCCAGGCGTGGCGCGCGCCGAATCACCCCCAGGCCGCCTACCTCACCATGTCAGCGCTTGAAGATGCCGCCGCGAAAATCGGGATGGACGCACTCGAATTCTTGAAGAAAAACCTGGTCTTTGGCGATGTGGATCGCAAGGACTACTGGGCCGAGGAACTCGACATTGCCGCGGAAATGATCGGCTATGCATCGAAGGCCCATCCACGAGGCGACAAGACCCCCGGAAACATAAAAAGAGGCATCGGAATATCCTTCCACCTGTGGGGAGGAAAAGGGGGCGCCTCCGCCTGCGACCTCACCATAAACCCGACGGGTACCGTCGGCGCGAAAATCGGCTCCCAAGATTTGGGCGTGGGTACCCGGACCTGCATCGCGCAGGTCGCCGCCGAAACACTCGGAATCCCAATAGACATGATCACGGTCGAAATCGGTCGAAACAGCTACCCGGCATCGGGCGCGTCCGGCGGCAGCACGACCATCGGCGGCATCAGCACCTCAACGCGTGACGCCGCGACCAAGGCCCTCAACGTCATCATGGCCAACGTCGCGCCTGGATTAAACGTAGCGCCCGATAAACTGGAGGCATGGGATGGCCGTATTCAAGAGATAGGCAATCCTTCCAACGGCCTCTCCTGGCAAGACGCCTGCAAGTCCCTCGGGCAGATGGCCCTCACCAAACAAGGCAGCAACCCGACCGAAGACGGAACGGAGCTCACCACCGCCGATGTGGGCGGCGTCCAGATGGCCGAAGTTTCGGTGGATATCGAGACCGGGATTGTCACGATGGAGAACTTTGTCGCGGTCCAAGACATCGGCTTGATAATCAACGAGAAGCTGGCGGAAAGCCAGGTCCACGGCGCGATGATCATGGGCGTGACATGGGCGCTCTACGAAGAGTGCGTTTACGACGCAACCACCGGGAAAATGCTGAACCCCGACATGGAATTTTATCAACTCGCCACGCTGGGCGATATCGGTAATTTCCAAGTCAAACTGATGGACGGCGAGAAGTACCAGAGCCGCGGCGTCATCGGCATCGGCGAGCCGCCAGCGATTTCGCCCGGCGCGGCTATCGGCAACGCCGTAGCCAACGCCATCGGCGTCCGCGTCCCCGAGCTTCCCTTAACCCCCGATCGTGTGCTTCAGGCCCTCAACGAGGGAGGAATGGTCTAATGAAAGACTTTGAATATGCAAACCCAACTTCCGTCAAAGCTGCGGTGGATCTCCTGTCCGATTCTTGGGGCAATACGGAGGTACTCGCCGGAGGCACGGACCTCATTACATCCATGAAACAGGGCCTTACGGAACCCACACGCCTCGTAAGCTTGAAGAACATCAAGAAGCTTCAAGGTATATCCAAAAAGAAGGGAACACTCCAGATAGGCGCTGCGACGACCTTGAGCGCGCTGGCCGCTAACGGCGATGTGCAGCAACATTTCCCCGCTCTCGTCACGGCCATCGAAGGCATTGGAAGCGCGCAGATGATCAATGTGGGCACGGCAGGCGGCGATCTGTTTCAGCGGCCCCGCTGCTGGTACTTTCGTCAGGGCTACGGTTTGCTCGGTGTGTACGAAGGCAAATCGCTGATACCCGAAGGAGACAATCGGTATCACGCGATCTTCGGAAACGCTGGACCGGCGTACTATGTCAACCCGTCGAGCCTGGCGCCCGCGCTTATCGCGCTCGGCGCGTCCGTGTCGGTGGTGGGTGATGGCGGAGAGCGCGAGATCAAGGTGGCCGACCTCCACACCACGCCTTCCAACACTGGGCAGCGCGAATTCAGCATTGAGCCAAATGAAATTGCAGTGGCCATTACCATACCCATGAACGGGCTTAAGAACGCGACCTACGAAATCCGGCAGCGGCGTGGATTGGATTGGCCCTTGGTGACCGCCTCCGTAGCCTTCAAAGCCGGAAGCATCGTCTCCGGTACCAATGTCGTCCTGGGCCATGTGGCGCCGGTCCCATGGCGTTCCTCAGCGGCATCCGCCGCCTTAAACGGCAAGTTTGTCAACGCAGCCGCCGCTGCGGCCGCGGGCGAGGCAGCAACGCGTGGAGCGGCTCCCCTGAGCAAGAACGGGTACAAGGTCCAGCAGGTCAAAGTGGCAGTGAAACGCGCCATACTGGCCGCCAACGCCTAACGAGTGGTTTGATTCATGCTGATGGGAGATTATGTCTTGTGAACTTCACTCAAGAAACTAAGCAAAAAAAGGACTGATGCAAGCGAAGCGAGGTACGAGCGAAGACGTGTCTGTCCCTTTTCTTG
>JAPYPO010000009.1:4357-25229 GCA_029937645.1 Candidatus Hydrogenedentota bacterium | reverse complement strand
CTTCAATCTCATTGGCTCCGGTCGCCGACGGGTCCATATGGGTAATCTCGGGTTAGTTAAATCATGCCAATACGCGATGTAAGGACGGGGTCATGCTTGCACAACGAGCCTGCACGCCCCTTCGACAGCGCGTTACTTATCAGGTGTTGAGCCCAACGTTTTAAAGCCGAACTGTCGTGCTTCCGCGAAAGACCTTATTGCAGCGACTCGTTATTTTCTAGGGTTTCGGTTGGAGCAAGCTGTTTGGCGATGGAGTAATCGACACACAATGTCCGAAACAATTCCGAATAATCGTGTTGGCGCCAAGAAACGCGTCGGCGAACTGCTTGTTGCTCAAGGCGTGATCGAGATCGAACACCTGGAACAGGCCTTGGCGATTCAACGAAGCGATGGCGGCAAGCTAGCTGAGATTCTCATACGCGAGGGCCATCTGGACGTGGAAAACTTCGCCGCGTTTTTGGTCGGCCAGCCGGGCGTGGGGAGTATCGACCTGGCGCACTATGACGTGCCTCAGGAAATTATTTCGCTTATCCCCTGCGATTTTTGTCGGGAGCACGAAGTGTTTCCGATTGACAAGATTGGGCGTTTGCTGACGGTCGGCATGGTGTGTCCTCTCGACACGAAAACTAAATCGGATTTAGAGGAAAGCACCGGGCTGAAGGTCAAAGCGCTGTTGTGCAGCCCTTCCGATATTCGAAAAGCAATCGACCGGAATTTTTCTAACGGAAAGCCGAATCTGCGCAGCGAGGCCGACCCAGTATCGCCAGACGACATGGAGAGCTTCGTAAGGTTGGAAAGCGTCGCCACCATGGTGGATCACATCGATTCGCTGCCCGCCCTTCCACAGACGGTTGAGAAAGTGAGGACGGCCTTGGAAAATCCCGATATAGATTTGCGCGATGTATCGGACATTATCGCCCTGGACCCCGCCTTGGCCGCGAAATTGCTTCAACTGGCGAACTCGGCCGCCTACGGCCTGTCCAGGTTGATTGCGAGTGTACACGGGGCCGTGACGCTGCTCGGCTTAAAAGAGACGTATGCGGTGGTGCTGGCCTCGGCTGTGGTGAAGATGATAGAAGATGCGAACCGGTTTGACTTTGAACGCTTCAGCGACGAAGCAAACTTTACGGCGTTGGCCGCGCAAAATTTGGCTCAGACCTGTTGGAAAAAGAAGCGATACGGCGTGTTTACGGCAGGGCTCCTTCATGACATCGGCCGTTTCGCCCTTTCCGAGGTCGTGCCGGAACGGTACAAGAAAATTGATGCTTCGCTCGATGGACCATCGCTCCTGGCAGAAGAGCATCGTGTGTTGGGGATCGGCCACCCCGAGGCCGGCCACATCCTTGCGCAGAGTTGGAATCTACCGGACGAGATCGCACTGGCCATTCGCTTCCACCACACGCCCGAGCACGCCTCCAGAGAAAAAGAGTTTGTGGCGGTGGTGGCATTGGCCACCCACCTGAACGAGGTCTACCGGGCGGGCGAGGATTCGGAATTGAGCCCCGTGGAGGGCGTCGAAAGCTTGGTTGAATTGCTGAAGTTGGAGGCCGCTCAGGTTCAGGAGGCCTACGATAAGACGCTCAAGGAGTTGGCCTGAGAACACGGTAGGGCCCCGTTGGACAGCAGCCGCAGTAGCGCCGAACCGTCTTCGGCAAACCCCCTAAGGAACGATTGGTGGAAATAGATACAACAACGCTTGAGGAATTTCGCCTCGACGCGCGCGGATGGATCGAAACAAACTACCCCGATGCGCTGAAGGCGCCCATCGGCCCCAACGAGATCACGCCCGGAGGATCGAAGGCTGTCTTCTTTCATCCCGACGCGAAACTGTGGTTGGACCGGATGGCCGACAAAGGCTGGACCTGCCCGGAATGGCCCAAGGAATATGGCGGCGCGGGACTGAATGAAGAGGAGGCGACGATTCTTCAGGAGGAACTTGCGCGGCAGAACTGCCGGCCGCCGCTGGTGGGGATGGGGCGCTTCATGCTCGGGCCGACGCTTCTTAAGTTTGGGTCGGAGGCGCTGAAGTTGGAACATCTGCCCAAGATAGCGCGGGGCGAGGTCCGTTGGTGTCAGGGCTATAGCGAGCCGAATGCCGGCTCCGACTTGGCCAGCCTCCAGATGCGCGCGGACGATATGGGGGATCACTACCTCGTCAACGGCAACAAACTTTGGACCTCCGACGCGAACATGGCGGACTGGATGTTTTGCTTGGTCCGCACAGACTTTTCGGTGAAGAAACACGCGGGCATCAGTGTCATCCTCTATGACCGGACGGATCCCGCAGTCACCATTTCACCGATTACGCTTATCAGCGGGTACTCGGTTTTTTTCGAAACGTCTATTCAAGACTTGAAGGTTCCGAAGACGAACCGGGTGGGGGAGGAGAATGAAGGCTGGGCTATCGCCAAATTTCTGTTGACCCACGAACGCGTGATGATTAGCGGGATCGGGAATTTGAAGGCCGTAGCGAGATCGACTGCGGACGTCGCGAGGGAGTATCTCGGCGAAGAGGACGGTCGTTTAGCCGATCCGATACTCCGTGACCAGATCGCGCAGCAGGATATGGATGACCACGCGTTTGCGCTTTGTTCGAAGCGCTACCGTGAAATGAACGAGGTGGGAGCCAGCGTGGGCGCCGCATCGTCGATGCTGAAGTATGCGGGCACGAAGAACGCCAAGAATAAGTATGAGCTGTTGCTTTCGATTGAAGGAAACCAGGCGCTCGGCTGGGAAGGCGAAGGATTTACGGAGGAGGAATTGACCCTCGCGCGGACGTGGCTGCGCTCGAAGGGCTACTCCATCGAGGGCGGCACTTCCGAAGTCATGCTGAATATTATCGCAACCCGAGTCCTCGGCCTTCCCAAGAGTTAGGAGATTCCTACCGTGCCCATGGTATTGAACGAAGAACAAGAAATGCTGAAAGACTCCTCGGCGGAGTTTTGCCGCACCCAATCACCCATCACCGAGTTTCGCAAACTGCGCGATGCGAAGGACGAATCCGGCTTCTCGCGCGAACTGTGGTCCGCAATCGCGGAGATGGGCTGGACCGGCGCTATATTTCCCGAAGACCTCGGCGGATTCGATTTTGGCTATCAGGGGATGGGCGTCATTCTGGAGGAAACTGGACGTACGTTGGTTCCTTCCGCGCTCATTTCCACTGTAGTCTTTAGCGGCTCCGTCGTCATGCTGGCCGGAAACGAGGGGCAGCGCAAGGAGGTCATCCCCGCGATCATTTCCGGCGAACGGATGCTGTCTGTCGCCCTGGACGAAAACCACACGCACAACCCGAGCCGGATTGCATGCAAGGCGGAGGAAACTAAGGACGGATACACCATTTCTGGTGAGAAGCGTTTCGTTTTGGATGGGCATGTAGCCGATCAGTTTATCGTCGCCGCGCGCACCTCCGGAAATACGAATGACGAAGACGGCATCACGCTCTTCTTGGTCGACGCGAAGGCCCCAGGCATCACCCGAACCCGAACGCACATGGTCGACAGCAGAAATAGCGCGATGCTTCGGTTCGACAACGTTCAGGTGGACGCGTCCTGCGTGTTGGGCGAAGTGGACGGCGGATTCGCGCCCCTGAGCGCCGCGCTCGATCGGGCCCGGATCTGTCTGGCGGCGGAGATGCTGGGCTCCCTGACGCAAGTCTTCGAAACGACCCTCGATTACTTGAAGACGCGCGTCCAGTTCGACGCGCCCATCGGCTCCTTTCAAGGCTTGCAACACCGTGCCGCGGACCTATTTGCCGAAGTGGAAATCGCCCGGTCTGTGGTGATGGAAGCGCTGACCGCTATCGACGAAGGCTCCGACGACCTCCCGGCGCTCGCAAGCCTCGCGAAAGCGAAGCTCAATGACACCTTCTTCCTCGTCAGCAATGAGGGGATCCAGATGCACGGCGGCATCGGCATGACGGACGAATGTGACCTGGGATTTTACCTGAAGCGATCCCGCGTCGCGATCGAGACCTTCGGCAATTCCCGGTTTCACAGAGACCGCTACGCGGCGCTTAAGGGCTACTAGCAAATTGGTTCATAATTGACCCGACTTAGATTGTCATTGTGAGCGAAGCGAAGCAATCTCTTTTGGCAGACGGACCTATGGTGAAGAGGTGGCCGTGTTGCCTATTCTTCGTTTTCGTCAGACAAGACAACCAACAATTCGCCGTTGGCAACCTGATCGCCTTCGCCAACGTGGATGGCCTCTACTTCGCCCGCGTAAGGCGCCGTGATCTGATGCTCCATCTTCATGGCTTCGAGGATGAGCATCAGATGCCCCTTCTCGACCTTCTCGCCTACGGCAACGTGCATCTTAAGGACGTTCCCTGGCATGGGCGCTACCAGCCCTCCGGATTCCCCTTCCGAATCCCGACGTGGGAAGCGGGGCAACTCTACCAGCTCTACGTCGCCCCGGAACCCGTGTAGTAACCAGCGATACTCTTTCGACGTGACGGCGGTCGCGCAGCGGTGGTTATTGATGACCAGTTCGATGGCCTCCTGTGTCCGCTGGTGAAGCTGGACGTCAAAGGTGTCGCCGCCAACCTCCACGGCGAAATGTCCGTTACGCTGAATGCGGTAATTGACACGGATATCCTCGTCCCCATGCTGATACGCGATTGTTTCTGGAGGCATCGGGGTGTTGCGCCACCCCGACGGGATCGACTGGAGGGTCTTTGCGTTGTCCCGGCGCTGGCCTTGCGCGAATAACGCGGCGGCAATGGCCGACTCTACGATTTCTTCATGCCCCACAACGCGGCGTGTATCCGGCGCGATGCGTTCGATGAAATCCGTCGTGGTATCGCCTGCTAGAAAGGCGGGATCGCGGAGCGTGTTTACCAGGAAATCGCGGTTGGTGATTAGGCCCTGGATGCGGGTCGTCTCCAATACCCGGGCCAAGCGGAGGGCGGCCTCGCGGCGTGTGGGGGCGTGAACGATTACCTTGGCCAGCATAGGGTCGAATTCGATGCCCACTTCGCTGCCGCTTTCGACGCCCGAATCGAAACGCGCTTCGGCTGAGCGCGAGGGTTCCCATACCTCGACCGTGCCCGGCGAGGGAAGAAAGTCGTTGTCGGGATCTTCGGCGTAGACCCGCGCTTCTATCGCGTGGCCGCGTATCTGAAGATCGTCTTGGCTATATCCCAATGCTTCGCCTTGCGCGACCCGCAACTGTTCGCGCACTAAATCCAGTCCCGAGATTGCTTCGGATACGGGATGTTCCACTTGCAAGCGAGTGTTCATCTCCAAGAACCAGAAATCTTCACCGTCCAACAGAAATTCGACGGTGCCCGCGGAATAGTAGTTGCTCGCCTTCGCAGCCGAAACGGCCGCCGCGCCCATCGTTGCGCGAAGCTCGGGGCTGACGGCGGAAGAGGGGGCCTCCTCGATAATTTTTTGGTGCCGTCGCTGAATGGAGCATTCGCGCTCGAAGCAGTGGACCACGTTTCCGTGGCTGTCGCCGAGGATTTGGATTTCTACGTGGCGTGAGGACGTGAGCCAGCGTTCAAGAAAAACCGTGTCATCCCCAAACGCCGCAGCCGCTTCCCGGCGTGCGCCGTCTACGGCATTTTCGAGGTCAGATTTCGCCTTGACTACCCGCATCCCCTTGCCCCCGCCGCCGGCGGAGGCCTTGATGAGAACCGGGTACCCGATTTGATTGGCCGCCTTCGCGATGTCGGTGCCGGGCTTGAGTTCGGCGGACGGCAGGACAGGCACATCCGACTTCTCCATCAGATTCTTTGCAGATAGCTTGTCGCCCATTTGGCGGATGGAATCGGGCGAAGGGCCTACCCAGATCATGCCTGCATCGAGAACGGCCTGAGCGAAACCGGCGTTTTCCGCGAGAAACCCGTAGCCGGGATGAACCGCGTCGGCGCCGGCGCGCTTGCCCGCCGCCAACACCTTCTCGATGTTCAGATAGGTATCGGTGGAGGATCTACCTTGCAAGGGAATCGCTTGATCCGCTTCGCTTACGAAAGGTGCGTCGGCATCGCCATCGGAGTAAATCGCGACGGTGCCGATACCCATCTCGTGTGCGGAGCGAATGATCCGTCGCGCAATTTCACCTCGGTTGGCTATAAGTAATCGTGTGATTGTCTTTGTCATCTTTACATTCGCCATGTGCCGTAGGACTTGGCCCCTTCCACTTTTTGATTGTGACAAACAGAAAGGGCTATCGAGATCACCGTGCGCGTGTCCCGGGGATCGATCATCGCGTCGTCCGATACTCGGGAGGTGGCAAAGAGACCCTTCGAACGCTCCTCCGCCCAATGCTCAACTACCGCGACACGCTTAGCGTCGGCCTCTTCATCGAATGTCTCACCACGCCGCTCTGCCGCCTTGCGCGTTACAATCGTCATGACGCCGGCCATCTGTTTGGGCCCCATCACTGCAATCTTGGCGGTCGGCCAAATAAAGTTGAAGCGGGTCCCGAAGCTGCGCCCGCTCATGCCGTAGTTGCCCGCGCCGTAGGAGGCTCCGGGGATAATCGTGATGTGGGGCACGGTGGAGTTCGAGATGGCGTTGATCATCTTCGAGCCGTTCTTGGTGATCCCTCCGCGCTCGAAATCCGTTCCCACAATGAACCCGGTGATGTTGTGTAGGAAAAGGATCGGTACGTCGATCTGGTTGCAGAGCTGAATAAACTGTGTTGCCTTTTCAGAGGATTCCGAGAACAATGCGCCGTTGTTTCCTAGAATTCCGACGGGATACCCATCGATGGAGGACCAACCGCACACCAAGGTGGGCCCGTACAACGCTTTGAACTCCTCGAAACGAGATCCATCGACGATGCGTGCGATGATATCGCGAATATCGAAGGGGGTCTTGAGGTCTCTGGATACGAGGCCCAACAATTCCTCTGGGTCGTGCACGGGTGGGTCGCTCGGCATGCTGGGCCCCGGGCCCAACTTCCGCCAATTGAGGTGTGCGATGAGTTCCCTGCACATCCGAATACCGTCTTGTTCGTCCTCGGCCAGATAATCCCCGAGTCCTGATACCTGCGTATGCATATCCGCGCCGCCGAGGCTTTCCGCGTCGGCGTCTTCGCCCGTGGCCATCTTGACGAGCGGCGGGCCGCCGAGAAAGACCTTGGATTGGTTCTTGATGAAGATGTTGTAGTCGCTCATGCCCGGTTGATAGGCACCGCCGGCGGTCGATGCGCCGAACACGAGGGAAATCGAAGGGATACGCATCTTGGAAAGCTCGGTGATTTCGTAAAAGAGGCGCCCCGATTCAGCGAAATGGCCGACCTCGCGGCGGATGGCCGCTTCCGGATCGCCTCCGCCCTCTCCGCGAAGGTCGGCACCGGCGGATTCCACGAACTGTACGTAAGGGATGCGATTCTCCCTGGCGATCTGGAGACCGCGCATTAATTTTTTTGCGTTGAAAGGGTTGAACGCGCCAGCGCGAACCGAAGGATCATGGCCGAGAATCAGACATTCGGTGTCGGCGATGACCCCAATTCCAACAACGAAACCGGAGCCGACAGTGTAGTTCGAACGCCAAGCCGCCAGAGGGCTGAATTCGAGAAAGGGCGAATCGCGGTCCAGGACCAAGCTAATCCGTTCTCGAATCGGCATCTTTTCGCGAGAACGAAGCCGTTTGACGGCCTCCTCTCCCCCACCTTCGGCTGCTTCGTCCATCAGTTCGTTGATGGTGTCCAGCATCTCCAGCATATCGGATCGGTTTTGTTGATAGATCTCCGACCGCGTGTCGAGTTTTGACTCCAGTTCGGGCATTACTTATCTACGCTCCTGAAGGTTCGTTAACGATCCCGGATATTTCATTCACCGGCAGGTTGCCGCTTAGGCTTTCGCTACAACAGTCTCGGGCAGTTTACGCGCTAGAATATCCACCGCCTGCTCGACCATTTGCTCGACAACTTCGCGGGCCGGTGGACATTCGTTGATGAGGCCGGATACTTGACCGGAAAACGGGCCGACGTACTCATATTTTCCGGCTTTGTGGAAGCTGCCGATGACGGCCGATGCCAGCAATCCCTGTTGTCCAAAGGGAAGCATCGGTAGGCCCGACTCTTCCCAAATATCGTGGACGCCGCTGTAGATGGTCCGCGAGGTTTTTCCGGTGTAGAGCTTGGAACGCCGCGTGTCTTCGTCGGTCGCGTCAACGATAAACTTCTCTTGCTCCTTCACAAGCCCGCTCTCCTGGGTGGCGAGGAAACGCGTGCCCACCCATACGCCTACGCAGCCCATCGCCAAACAGGCCGCGAGCGCACGCCCGTCGCCGATCCCACCGGCCGCAAGCAAGGGGGTATCGCCGACCGCGTCGAGGGCCTGGGGCAACAGGGCCATCGTGCCAATCCGGCCGGTATGGCCACCCGCTTCGTGGCCCTGCGCGACGACGAAATCGGAGCCGCCTTGCGCGACGCGTCGGGCGTTCTTGGTGTTGCCGGTGAGGCCCATTACTTTGACGCCGGCCTTGTGCGCATCCTCGACCATGAAGGCGGGATTTCCAAGGCCCGCGCAGAAGAGCGGCACTTTCTCCTCCAGGATGACTCTGATGGAAGCGTTCGGGCGGCTCGTGGTCGAACCGCCCTTGATTTCGATATCGAGATCGGGGAGGTCATACTTCTTTTTAATACTCAAAAACCACTCGTAGTATTGCTTAGGAATCCGCTTCTTGAGTTCCTCTTGCACGGGGGTGTTCTTGATTTTATCCGGATCGATATCGCCCGCCTCAACCTGTGCCGAGGGAAGAAGAATGTCGACACCAAAGGGCTTGTCCGTCTGTTTCTTGATCTCGCGGATGGCTGTCTGCATCTCGTCGACGGTGTGCCCTGCGGCTCCCAGAACACCTATCCCACCCGCTTCGGAAACCGCAACGACGAGTTCGACGGTGGCCCCGGTGCGCTCACCAATCAGGCTCGGTCCCATGCCCGCGCTGCAGATAGGATATTCGCAGCCCATCAAATCGCAGAACTTCGTTCTTAAAGTCGGCTTGCCCATTTGGTCCTCTCAATTCTATTCGGCTTGGTTGTAAGGAACTCGACTTCTATACTATTAATTTCTCCCTCGTCCGACGGGGCTTGCCCGATAACATCCCCCTTGATCCCCCTTCAAAGGGGGACTATCGTTGCTCGAACATCTATCAAAGTCCCCCTTTGAAGGGGGATCAAGGGGGATGTTGCACTTGCCTCTACGCCGCGCTAGGCCCCCATGATTGCCTGGGCGTCTATACGCGTCTGAGACAAATCGGCTTCCAAGTTCTCGGCGATGAGGCGTTTCGTGGGCCCGCGGTCGCGCAATTTCGATACGCCGTACGCAGGATTGGGAAGAAGCGCCGCCAGTTCCTTTGCCTTCTCAAAGGCCGCTTCGCGGCACCTGTCCGCATCGACCACTTCGTCCAGGAAACCCGCTTCGACGGCCCCTTCAGGCGAATAGATTGTCGACCGCATCGTCGCGTCTTGATAGTGACTGGGATTGAGGCGGAATCGGGGCAACTCGATCGCGAACATGGGCAGGGTCAGCCCGTCCTTGATTTCGTTCAGGCCGTGCTTGAAGTTGCCTTTGGCTCCGATGCGCCAATCGAGGCCGCAACAGAAAATCGCGCCCATGGCGACCGCGTGGCCCGTGACGGCAGCGACGATGGGGCGTGGGAAATCCATGGCTTTGAGAGCCACATTCACTCCGCCCAGGGTCATTTCTCTGCCTGCCACAGGATCGCCTGCGTTGATAACGTTCAAGTCGAAACCGCCCGAAAAGATTCCGTTGCGGCCTTCGATGACGACCGCGCCCTCTTTCTTATCCACTTCATCCAGCGCGGCGCTCAACCCTGAGGTCATGGGGACCCCAAAGACGTTCGCCTTCCCGTCGTCAATCGTAATAATCGAAATATTGCCTTCCTTACGAAGGCTGATGGGTGAATCCGACATGAATCGCTTCTCCTAAATCCGCTGTTAAGTCCACCGCTGAGGCGGCTTATACTTACTGGGTATCGAGTCCGGAGTTTCACCGCTACAATACCGTTAAGAAAAAGAACGCATCTTTCATGGTAGCGAGTTTCCGTCGTTACGTAACCGACATCAGGCAAGCATATCTTAGAAAAGGGTTTCGTTCAATATTTCGTTGACCCTGGTACATGAAATAGACTAAGTTTACCGTGTGCGACCCACTACTTCGCGGCCCCGAACCGCTGGAACCCGATTGGGTTGGGTCGCTTGACACTAACCGAAAGGAGAGTTCGATGGCCGTAGACAAATTCCCTGTGGAAGGCACTCATATCATGATGTTTGCCCGCGCGGTGGGAGACCCCAACCCTATTTATTGCGATGAGGACTACGCGAAGACGACGGAGCCGGGCGCGGTAATCGCCCCGCCAACCTTTGCACAAGCCAGCGCCCAGTTCGATCCCGACTACGTCTTGCGCCCTAAGATTGGCGAGCCGTGGTTTGGCTCTGGGAAGGAACCCACGGGTAAGGTGGGCGGTGGCAACCAGGGAGGTCTCCACGCCGAGCAGCATTTTGAATATCACCGCCATATTGGACCGGGTGACGTTCTCTCGACGACGGTGAAAACGGGCAAGACGTGGGAGAAGCAAGGTAAACGCGGTGGGAAGCTCAGCTTTACCGAGACGATTGTCGAATACCGCGACCAGAATGGCGAGTTGGTGATAACAGCCCGAGGCATCGGTGTACGAACCGAACGCCCGGCGGATAAGTAGGAGATAATCATGGCGCTTAAAGCGAGCGAATTGAAGGTGGGCGATGTCCACGAAGAACAAGTCGTGGAGAACCTCACACGGACCCAGTTGGTGCAGTACGCTGGCGCATCCGGCGACTACAACCCTATCCATTCCGACCAGATCTACACGGAGAAGGTCGCGGGGTACCCCAGCACCTTTGCACACGGCATGCTCAGCATGGGGCTCACGGGAAAAATGCTCACGAACTACGTGGGCGACGGCCGCCTGACCAAGTACGGTGTCCGTTTTTCCCGGCAAGTCTGGCCAGGGGACGACCTCCTAGCCAAAGCAACGGTAGAGGCCATCCGCGAAGAAGACGGCCAACACCTAGTCGATCTAACCATCTCCACGACCAATCAAGACGGCCAGGAAGTAATCAAAGGATCGGCAACCGCAAGAATTGACGCGTAAACATCCAGGAAAGTCGCACACGATGCGCCTTCCCAAAAGTTTTGGGGAAGGGGGTTTGGGGGAAACCGTTTTTTCAAAAACGGTTTCCCCCAAGAAGCAGTTCCAAATCGCTACAGCCCGCCCTTCTCTTTCTCCAATTTCCCCTTCGCGATGTTGATACGTAAAATGTCGCTAGCCCCTTCCGTGAAGCGCATGGAACGGACCTGTCGGTAGAGGCGTTCCAGGGGATGCCCCTCCGCCAGGGCGTTGCCGCCGACAAGTTGTACGGCAGCATCGACGATGCGCCCCGCAGCCTCCGTACAAAATACTTTGACACACATGACCTCGTTGATGTCATTCGCATCGCTGTCAACCAAACGGGCCGTGCGATAGAGCATACTCCGCGCCGCGTAGGCTTCGATGCGCATGTCGGAATAGCGGAGGCGGACGCCTTCTCGTTCGCCCAGGGGCGTTCCGCTGCGGTGGGGCGCTTGGATGTAGTCGGTCACGTAGCCGATGGCCCATAACATGATGCCGCAGGCCTGTGCCGAGAGCGCGAGACGTACCCTGGAAATATCGCTAAGCGCGCGCGGCATCCCTTCTCCCAATTCGCCGACGACGCGCCACTTCGGCACACGCACTTTCTCGAAACGGATGGCGAGATGGCTACCGCCTTCCAGGCTGCGGAATTCACGCTCGACGACGAGGCCGGGGGCATCCATGTCGATGACGACCATGGCGGTCCCCCCCACTCCCTCGGCGTCGCGCTCCACATTAACCAGCGCGGCAACAAAATCCGCCTCGGCCCCGCCGCTGACGTAAGACTTTTGCCCCGTGATCAGCAGATCGTCGCCGTCTTGAACGGCCCAGGTGGCGTGCGGCGCGCTGTCGGGCTCGGTAAAGCCAAAAGAGCCGCGCTTCTCGCCACGCATCAACGGATCCAAATACTCTTCACGAAGCCTACCCGTCGCTGCGCTCAAAACGCCGGCGCTCGGCGCAAGCGCATACGCCGCCACCCGAAGATTCGAGGCCGCGAGGGTCTCGCGAACGACTGTCAACGCAAGCGCACCAACCTTCTCCCCGCTGTACGACTCGGGTTGGGTCATGCTGAAGATTCCGGCGTCCGTCGAATAGGCGGCGGCGCGTTCCCGGATTGTCTTGAGATCGAGCCCGTCGTTCAGGGCTTCTTCGAGAGAGGTGAGGCCGTCGCGGATCAGCGATTCAGTTTTCGACCGCAGCGCGATCAGAGGCTCGGGTAACGATTCGGGCATGAGTATTATTCTCCGGAAATTGAGCTGGACGGGAGGAATCACTATACATCAAATTGGAGCTCAGCGGATTGCCGTGCTCGGGCGAAGCTTTTGAGACGAGTTGATCCTAGCGGACCGGCTGGTGAAGAGTTCGAGGAACGATCAAATATCCTATGAAACGCGAGGAGTTGTTCCGGCATCTCCGTCAATTCCTCCGCCCCGGCGAATCTTGCGGACACGCCCGGCGACGCCATAGATCACGAACGCAATTCCTCCAAGGACTAAAGGATACAGAAGAACCATGGCGTGCTGTCTAAGGCTGTTTGTCGGCCAGGACCACCACAGGGACCAGTGCAAAGACGAGTCAGAGAAACGTCCTTGCAGAAGTACGGGAACGCCGGGGTCACGGAGAGCGCTATCGGGGCTTGCCGCAATGTCTGCGGATATGTTCGGCAACATCGAAAAGAGCACGAAGCCGAGGCCCCATGCGAATGCCGTGTTCAGAGTATTGCGCTGCGTTCGAGGCGGCACGTCGCACCACCAGATCCACGATATGCATTGACCAATCATGAGGCCTAGCGTGCACACCATGGCGACTGCTAGGGAAAAGGGTGTGCTCGAATTCACTTCCAACCAACCGGACGGAATAAACGGTATGAGCATATTGAGGAACACGAGCCCTAGGATTACGGCTCCCAGCTTTCCCGATTTCCAACGATAGTACCAGGCCCGATCGCCAGCTTGAAGGCGACGTCGCCATCGGAGGAAAAATCCCCATGGAGCGAAGGCTACAAAGCCCAGGATTAGTAGGAAGAGCGGTATAGACAACAGCGGGCTCAGCGGCTGCATTTCCGGAACTTCCTGCGAGGAAAAAGTAGAGACCAGTGCCTCCGAAGCCGTTACGCTCTTAAAATGGTAGTATTGAAAGCAGAACGACACGACATTTAGGGCCGCCCTCCCGACAAGAACGCAACCCAGAGAAACTATGGCGGCGACCGCATAGCGCCGCCACTGGCCCATGAGCACCTCCGTAGCGTGGACATCCTGAAGCAGCGATTTAATGGTCGTCGCATCGCCGAAATGCTCGCGCACGAGGATCAGCGCATCATCTCCGCTTACCGGAACATCGCCGCTGAGATAGCCTAGGATTTTGTCTTCGACGTGGCCGTAGAGTTCCTCTTGGATCTCGGGATCGAGATCGTGGGCGACGGTGATCTGTGCGCATAGCGCCCGCGCCTTTTCTTCGATGGCTGGATCAAGCGGTTGATTATCCATTGGGTTCCCCCGTTGTTTCCGCGATACTTGGCCTACCCGCTATAGTGAGATGCGGACGATAATTCATCTTGTTAATCCGTCTCGAATTTGCTTGACAGCGCCTGTGGAAAGCGCATACACAAAGGCTGCTACCATCCCGATAATTATTATCTCCACCGTGCCAAATCTACCCATCGGGGGAAACGACCGACCAAATACCGGCATCGTCCAGTTCGCTGACATACCGAAGAGGGTTCCATGATAAAACACGCGCTCAAAGGGAGGGACGCTTTCCATAGTGTCCGAGAGGACAAGCGAGATCCGGGGCAACGCCGATAAGAACAGATAGATTAGACACCATGCCCACGCGGCGTTCAGGGTGTTACGGCCCGTTCTCGGCGGCGCGTCACACCACCAAATCCACGAAAGGCATTGGAGAAACAATAGCGTTTGGGCTCCGATAATCGACATTATCCGAAGGTGATTCGAGCCAGGAAATGCGTGTGGCAAAAAATAGGTTGGTCCAGATGCCATGATGAACGGGAGGAACATTTTGCTCAGAGCAAGACTCAGCACTATCGCGCCGAGTATCTTGAAACTCCAGCGGTAGTACCAGGGCCGTCGACCCGCCCGCAGAATCCGCCGCCAGTAGACGAATATTGCCCATGGGACAAGCATTGTCATAATCCCGATCGCGCATGTCATCCAAACCGCCAACACAAGGCTCATGTCGAAGAAAGCAATAACCAAGACCACGGCGTCCAGCGCCGCCGCTCCCGCTAAGGAGCACGCCAACATTGCAATGGTCGCAGCCATATACCGTCGCCACTGGCTCACGGCCACTTCGGTAACATGGACATCCTGCAGGAGCGACTTAATAACGCGCGCGTCACCGAAATGCTCACGGACTAAGATAATGGCGTCGTCTCCCGTCACCGGAACTTCGCCGCTGAGATAGCCTAGAATCTTGTCTTCGACGTGGCCGTAGAGTTCCTCTTGGATCTCGGGATCGAGATCGTGGGCGACGGTGATCTGCGCGCACAGCGCCCGGGCTTCCTCTTCAAGTGCGGGTTCGAGATGTTGATTATCCATGAGAAGCCCCACGCGGATTGTTGTGGATGATAAGACTATTCTCGGCATCAAGAGGCCGACGATTATTCATATTGCTAATCCGTCTCGAAGGCGCTTGACAGCGCCTGTGGACAGCGCATACACGAAGGCTGCTACCATCGCGATAATTATCAAATCCAACATTCCGAATCGCCCCAGCAAGGGCATCGAGAAGCCAAACCCAGGCCCGGCCCAGTTCGCAGACATACTGCCATCCGTCGCTTTCGAGAGGGAGAGAAACATCCGGGGCAGCGTCGATACGAACGCAAAGCTGAAGCACCAGGCCCACGCCGCGTTCAGGGTGCTCCGCCCCGTCCTAGGCGACGCATCGCACCACCAGAGCCACGATAGGCACTGAAGAAATATGAGAACCAACCGACCGCTAAACATCATCCACTTGAGAAAGTCTGTGCCGAAGAACGACGCAGGCAAGGAATTGGAGTTTGCGTCCACGGAAATGCCAATGGACGGTATGAGCACTTTGACGAAAGCGAGGCCGAGAATCGTCACGCCGAGCGTCGTGAAGTGCCATCGATAGTACCAGGGCCGTCGACCAGCCCGCAGAGTCCGCTGCCATCGGACGAATATCGCCCATGGAGCAAGCGTCGCGACAACCAAAACCGCGAACACTATCCAAACGGCCCACATGAGATTCGCCTGGAAGAGATGAGTAAATACGAACACGGCGTTTAGCGCCACCTCTCCGACCAGGGTACACCCCAACATCGCGATGGCCGCCGCCGCGTACCGCCGCCACTGGCTCACGGCCACTTCGGTGACGTGAACATCCTGAAAGAGCGATTTAATAGTCGCCGCATCGCCGAAATGTTCGCGGACTAGGATAAGGGCGTCGTCTCCGCTGACCGAAATCTCGCCGCGCAGATAGCCTAGGATTTTGTCCTCGACGTGGCCGTAGAGTTCCTCTTGGATCTCCGAATCGAGATCGTGGGCGACGGTGATCTGCGCGCACAGCGCCCGCGCCTTTTCTTCGATGGATGGATCGAGGGGTTGATTATCCATTGGGTCCGCCCGCCATGGACGTGATCATCTCATGGAACCCGTTCCATTGCTCCGCGCCATCGGCCAGCGCATCGCGCCCCTCGGCGGTGATGTAGTAATACTTGCGGCGACGCCCCGTGTCGGCCTGCTGCCACTGTGCGCGGACGAGTTTCTCCTTCTCCAGCTTGTGAAGGATGGGATAAACCGTGCCCTCCTGCCAGACGAATAGGCCGTCGGCTTCGTCGTTAATCGACTTGATGACCGCGTAGCCGTAACTCGCTTCCCTGGCCAACGCCGCCAGGATGAGTAGCCGGGTACTGGCTCCGATGAGTTCTTTGTTGGGTTGCATGTCGCCTCCTGTCTTAGGCGGCAATATACAAAGAACTTCCAGGTATGTCAACCGAAAATATTCTGGAGAGGTTTCTGTCTGTCATCGACCGCCGAGGGCGACGGTCCCACATTCAGTTTGGGGGGATCTTTCGGAATACGGCTGCGGGCAAGGGGCTATGCCCTTTATTCCGTGGGTCCGGGAGGGATCGTTGCGACTACGCCTCGACTATATCGCCTTTGAGGCTCACCACAAATGCGGCGATGTCCTGACATTCTTGTTCGGGGACTTGTAGCGCGGCCATGGTGTCGCCTGCGTGCCCCATGAAAACGGACCAGTCGCTTTCGCTTATTCTCATGCCTTTGTGGCTGGTCTTCATATCTCGACCGGTGTAGAGCATCGGGCCGCCCGCATTCGCGCATAGGAAATCGACCAGTAGCTGCTTTTCCCGCGCGAGACCGTCGTCGCTTCGGTGTTCCCAGAAACGGCCTAGCTGAGAATCGCCTTGCAGGCGCGGCAGCAAATCACTGGCAAAGGCGGAAACGCCGTCGTACCCACCTAATCGTTCGTATAGTGTCTTCTCGCTCATTGATATTCTCCGTTGTTGACCGTTGACCGCAGTGTACCGTATTGCGAAAGCGTATTCGAGATCGAAAAGATTGGACCACGAACACGCGCGAATTGGCAGAACATTCGTGTGTATTCGTGTCGATTCGTGGTTCCATAGGGGCGATTTCCCAGCTGATTTCGTATTACTCCTTTTGCCGGGCTTGACCCCCAGGTGGATTCGCGCTACCGTAGGGTTATGATACGGCTCCCCCAATTGCTTATGGTCGCGGCAGCGGTACTGGTTATAAAGTTTTTGCCGCTCTTTCTCTTACCCGTGGCCATTGCCGTTCTCTACGCGTGGATCAATTGGGACCGGGCCGTCGCCGCGATTAACCGGAACCCTACGTCGGCGCTTATTTATGCGCGCCTTCGCCGTCCGTTGGAAAAGGCCGCGAATGCGGCAGGGGAAAAGGCGATTGATCTCGTGGCCACCAAGCGCGGCGACGGTAAGGATTCGTCGCGCATCGAAAAGCCGCTTTATATTTCCCACGATTCTAAGAAGTAGAGATAAGGCGTCGAGTTCTTACTTCACCACCAAGTTCACCATCTTGCCGGGAATCACGATCTCCTTGACGACCGTTTTTCCCTCCAGGTGCTGCTGCACCTTTCCCTCCGCTCTTGCCGCCTCTAAGATTGCATCCTTGTCCGCGTCCGCCGCGACTTCAATCCGCGCGCGCACTTTTCCGTTTACCTGAACGGGGATTTCGATCGTATCTTCGACCAGCAGCGATTCGTCGTAGTCGGGCCAGGGCTCGTATGCGAGGGTATCGTCGTGCCCGAGCCGCTGCCAAAGCTCCTCCGCCATATGGGGCGCGAAAGGGGATAGAATCAGAACATAGGTATCGAGAATCGAACGATCAATCGTCTTTGCCTTGACGGCGGCGTTCACGAATTCCATCATCCGTGCGATGGCTGTATTGAACAGCAATCCTTCGATGTCGTGGGTGACGGCTTGAATGGTTTTGTGTAACGTCTTGAGCATGTTCTCATCGCCGCCGGAATCAACGATGCGCTCAGAAAGCGCGCCGTCCCGGTCGACGAACAAACTCCATGTGCGCTTCAAAAACCGGCTGACCCCTTGCACGCCGTCATCGGCCCACAAAATGTCCCGATCGAGAGGTCCCATGAACATCTCGTACAAACGCATGGAGTCCGCGCCATATTTATCGACGACATCGTCGGGGTTCACGACGTTGTACCGCGACTTGCTCATCTTCTCAATTTGCGTCTGGAGCTCGTGGCCACCCTCTTTCGCGACCGGCGCCTTCCCGCTGCGATCCACTTCTTCGGGGTAGTAATATTTTCCCTGGTCATCTTTGTACGAATTCGCCAGGATCATGCCCTGATTGAATAATTTCTGAAACGGCTCGGGGGTGCTCACATGCCCTGCGTCGTACAAGACTTTATGCCAAAACCGCGAATACAACAGGTGGAGCACTGCGTGCTCTGCGCCGCCGATGTAGAGGTCGACGGGCATCCAGTATTTTTCCGCTTCCTCCGAGAACGCGGCCTCGTCGTTATTCGGATCGACGAAGCGCAGGAAATACCAGCACGACCCGGCCCAAGTGGGCATCGTGTTCGTTTCTCGTGTTGCAGGCTGGCCCGTCTCGGGGTCCGTCGTGTTGACCCAGTCCTTCGCACGCGCGAGGGGAGGCGCCCCGTCCTCCGTCGGCTTGTACTCATCCAACTTTGGAAGCAGCACAGGCAGATCCTTCATGGGGACCGCCTTCGTCGTACCATCCTCAAGTTGGATGAGCGGGAAGGGTTCGCCCCAGTAGCGCTGGCGTGAAAATAGCCAATCCCGCAACCGGTAATTCACCGTGCCCGTGCCCAGTTTTTTCGACTCCAACCACGCGATAATTTTCGCCTGCGCTTCGGCGACGTCCAGTCCATCGATCAGCCCCGAATTTACCAGCGTGCCCTCGCCCGAATACGCTTCGTCGCGGACATCGATCCCCCCACTTACCACCTCCGTAATCGGCAAATCGAACTTGCGGGCGAACGCGTGGTCTCGGGCGTCGTGCGCGGGCACCGCCATAATCGCTCCGTACCCGTACTCCGCCAATACATAGTCCGCAATCCAGATGGGGACCTTTTTCTCGTTCGCAGGATTTATCGCATACGCGCCCGTGAAAACACCGGTCTTCTCGCGATCTTCCTTCATGCGATTCTGTGCGCTGCGCTTGGACGCCGCTTCGATATAAGCGTCCACTGCCGCCCCCTGATCGCGGGTCACGATTTCTTGGACGAGCGGATGCTCTGGAGCGAACACACAGTAGGTTGCGCCGAAGAGCGTGTCGGGGCGCGTCGTGTAGACCAGGAATTCCTTCTGCGCATCCGCAACGGTAAAGCGGACATCCGCGCCTTCGCTGCGACCGATCCAGTCGCGCTGCATCGCCTTGATGCCTTCGGGCCAATCGAGGTCATCCAGACCATCCAGCAACTTCTCGGCGTAGTCCGTTATCTTGAGCATCCACTGGCTCATCATCCGCTTCTCGACCGGGTCGCCCGTATCGACAAACTTGCCGTCCTTGACTTCCTCATTCGCCAAGACCGTCCCCATCGCGGGACACCAATTCACCGCCACCTCCGACTGATACGCCAGCCCGCGCTCGTACAACACCTCGAAGATCCACTGCGTCCACTTGTAGTACTTGGGGTCGGTTGTATTGATTTCGCGGTCCCAGTCGTAAGACATACCGAGCGACTGAATCTGCTTCTTGAAGGTCGCGCAATTCTTATTCGTGATGATCGCTGGGTGCTCTCCCGTCCGCACAGCATGACGCTCTGCGGGCAGCCCGAACGCGTCCCACCCCATCGGATGCAACACGTTGAAGCCCTTCATACGCTTGTAGCGCGCGACCATGTCCGTCGCCGTATAGCCCTCCGGATGCCCCACATGGAGTCCATCGCCACTCGGATAGGGGTACATGTCGAGGACGTAGTATTTCGGCTTGGCGTGATTGATTTCCGCCTTGAATGTCTTTTCGCGCAGCCAAAAGTCTTGCCACTTCTTCTCAATGGTGCGATGGTCGTAACCGCCTTCGGACATGAAAATCTCCAGCCTTGTTGAGTTGAGCCTTCGGTAACACTACCACCCCCAACACAATGCGCACCGGACTATGCAATGCGCACCGGACTAAGCAATACGTCCGTTCGGAAACGGGAGGAATGAATCGGGAAAGGCAGAATATACCACAGGGAGCAGGCTTCGGTCAGGCAAGGGCTTTCCGTTTTGTGTTTCTTTGCACCCGTTGAAGGCACCCCTAACAAAAGACGATTCCTTAATTCAGTGGCACACCCTCGACCTAAGTAAGTTTTGGACTTCCGGGTTACCCTACACGATGCTAATGGTATACTCTTCAAGAGTTACTTGCGCAAAGGTAGAAGGAATTCTATGAGCTTAGGGAGTGAACGAAAATTTAGCTTACGCGTTCTAGAAGATACTACGCTCAGTTGTCTCGCATTGGCTGCATTAATGGGAATGAACTATACGTTGAGCGACGCCAATCCCTCCGTCTTTCTCTATCTTCTTATCGCCCCGATCGTATCGGGCTTGTTCTTGTTTCCGGCGTTCGGATTTGCGGTTGTGCTTGTGCTGGTCGTCGTACCTCTCGTTGATATCCCCCTCGTAAGCGTACTGGCCTGGTCACAAGCCGGCTGGGCAGCGGTAGCGTTCCTTGCTCGGGTGCTCGTACGCCCACGTTGCAGCGGTTCGTTGCCCGAAAGGTTTCTCGGCAGATATGGCCGAATGTATCGCGCAATTCTTCTACTCGCCTCCGGGATACCAATTTTTTTTATCGCCCTATTCGATATGGGCCGATATGCTCAGGCATTGCCTTACTGTCTCGTCGTTGCGCTCCACGCGCTTGCGATGCCGGTTCCAGATCCTGTAAGAACCATCTCCAAGACCGCACGCGTCGGGTCTGTGGCGCTGGCCGGTGTTTCGCTGCTGTTCTCGGCGGCGCTTGGCGAAGCGGGCGCCCGGCTCATCTTGCCACCGGAGCCCACTTCCGGCCATCTCTACATGCACTCAAAGGACTATCTCTATCTAGTCGCGCCGAACGTGCGCGGCAAACATCATATCCATGTCGGCCCGAAGGAAACGATGGAGATCGCGATAAATAACTCGTCACTCGGGATACGCGATAGAGAATATGGCCCAAAAGATCAAGACAACGAATTTCGTATTGTAATGTTAGGCGACTCGCACACCATGGGCCACGCGGTCG
>JAPYPO010000009.1:0-4347 GCA_029937645.1 Candidatus Hydrogenedentota bacterium | reverse complement strand
CGAAATAGAGGATAGCATTCCGCGCCTTCTTGAAGCTAAACTCCGGGCCGGACCAAACGGTTTGAAGAAAGACATTACCGTCATCAACGTGGGAATTGGCGGTGGAGGTCCCTGGCAACACTTGGGCATGTGGCGCGAACGCGCGATCTCTCTCGAGCCAGACCTGGTCATCTTGCAGTTGTTCCCCAGCAACGACATCGAGAACAGCTTGGAAGAAGTCGGAAAACGTCAGCGAGCGTATGATGTACGCTGGCAAGCTTGGGCCCGTACGTGGCTCCGCCGAGGCGAATTGCCGTTTCGTGTGGAGGCCTCGGCCCAACGCAAGTCACGCTTGTATCGCGAATTTAATCGCGCGACAGGCGATCGCCAATGGTTCCTAGCGTTCATGTCGCGCTGCCGTATTCTGCCGCAATATCGAGTG
This sequence comes from Candidatus Hydrogenedentota bacterium, assembly GCA_029937645.1. Taxonomy (GTDB): domain Bacteria; phylum Hydrogenedentota; class Hydrogenedentia; order Hydrogenedentales; genus JAPYPO01. The sequence continues at coordinate 3,926 of JAPYPO010000009.1, read as the reverse complement.
CGCACCCTGCCGGCGCCAGAAGACCGCCCGTTTTTCTTGGAGTACAACCTGGCCGAATGGTACCCCGAATTGAATGAAGGGCTTGAACGGCTCAAGGACTACACCCGCACGCTCAAAGAAGAATGCAATGCAGAGGGTGTGGAAATCATCGCCTATTGTGTCCCCGATCTTAACGAAGTCGATGATGAATTATGGAATATCTGGGTTACGCACACCAGAGATAGAGCGACCTATGAGCGCAAAAAAGGGATAACAAAGGTGGAGGCGGTATTGGACGAACTCGGCATTGAACGTTTCTCCGTGTTCGACGAGCTAGGCGCACACAAACCTGTCGATTCCATTTTCTACCCGCTCGATGGGCACATGAATGGGATAGGAAATGGAATCGTGGCGCGAAAGATTCGCGATGTTTTGCGCGAAGATTACTTCCCCCGCCACCCCGAACTAGGGTTGCTTCCCGATACTGCGACGCCAGATGCCAAGTGACTTCGAGGAATCTTCCACGTTATAGGTGCCCCCACGCCTAATTCGTAGTCGACAAAATGTAGGTTTCTCTGCCATTGCTACAGAGCAATGTTGAAAGAAACGAGAGGGATTGATGAATGCAGGGTATCGGAGACACCGGCACGGGAGCCGGCGCCTCTCGATAGTATCAGACGGCTACTTCTTCACCTTCGCGAGCTTCATCACGGAATCGGGCACTTCACCGTAGGGAGTCGAATCGGAGGCAATGCTGGCGGACACGACAACGGTCAACTCTTTTTTGGCAAGCCCAGCCGCTTTCCCCTCCTGCACGACCTCGTGTAAATGGGTGACGATGCGGGCGCGGCACTTTTCTTTACACGACGCTTCAACGCCTTTGTTGATAAAGCAGCCCATGCCGCGGCGTGTGTAAATAATCCCCATCACCTCAAGATCGCGATAGGATTTTGCAACGGTGTTGAAATTCACCCCGAGCCGTTCGGCCAATTCTTTGACGGATGGGAGACGCTCACCCGCCTTGATTTCGCCGGACGAAATAGCGAATTGGACATGGTTCTCAATCTGCTCGTAGACGGGGACAGAACTATGAATGTTGATGCTGGCCAACATGGTGAGGACCTCCTTCGAATTGAGGGCTTTGGTCTGGTAACTGCTCTTGCCAGGAGCCACTGTTAGGTTATAGCATAATTATCAAATTAAGCCAAGGGATTTTATCAATAATATCAGAATAATTGATAAGGAGGTCTGAGCGCACCTTCACAAAGGAAAACTCGGAGACGGTGCTTGCTCGATGAAAACCTGGAACGCGTTATCCCCGCATTCCCGGCCTACCTCTTCCAACCCCGCAGATAAGATATCACGTTCGCGGAGCATAATCCACCTAGTCTATTGAATGCATTCGGTCTCATACCATCAACTTATCTTCCTGACTACAGTGAACATTCCGGTTTTTGGAACTATTCCGTTTCTATGACTACACTGTATTTTCATTACTATTTCTCTAGGTACTCTGATTCATTTCGCGCACGCTTGATTCTAGGCGGAGTCCACGCGTTACACTAGGCGAATGAGCGAACGCGTCGCGATTATTGGAACGACTGGCATTGGCAGGTACCACGCCCTCTGGTGGTTTCTTGAGGGCGCAGAGGTCTGCGCCTTCGTCGGTACTACGGAGCAATCGGTCGCGGACAGCGCGTTCGCCCTTGGCGAATTGTTTCCGTTCGCGGGTCGGGGCTATACGCAGGTTGAAGCGATGCTGGAGCAAGAGCGCCCAAGCATCGTAGACGTATGCTCGCCAGCGGAGTTTCACTTTCCTCACGCGCGGGCCGCGTTGGAAAGTGGGGCGTCCGTTTTTTGTGAAAAGCCTTTCGTCCTTGGCGAAGATACGGGCCTCAAAAGTTCCCGTGAGCAGGCGATGGCTCTTGGGGAATTGGCCCAGAGCAAAGGCCTGCGCCTGGCAGTCTGCACCCAATACGCGGAGGCCGCGCCGTTACTCAAGGGGATGCTCGAAGCGGGTGGCGATGCGGCCCCCGTCACGTTCTTCAAGGGCCACCTCCAAGCTCCCTTCCAAGAAAGGACCCCTGATCCCGATCGGGTGTGGTTGGATTTGGCGCCCCATCCCCTGAGCGTTCTGACGGCGCTCTGCGGAAAGGGTGAAGTGGATTGGGATAGCCTCGGCGTCCACTTCGAGGGATATACCGCACGAGCCCTGTTCACGTATCATCCGCAGGATCGCCCCCCGGTGGAATGCGACATCGTGACGGGAAACTCCCGGGGTGACCCGTCGCACATCCGGTTTTTTCAGTTGAATGATCGCCCGTTCAACGTGCGACTAATTCCCAATCACGAGGGAATTTCTGAGGCGGAGATCGAAACGCCGGGCGCAGTACGGCGTGAGCCGGACTTCCTGCGGCTGCGCATTCGAAATTTCCTGCGCGGGGCCATGGCGGATACGCTGGACGACTCGATTCACGGATTGGGAATCATGCTGGAGATTCTGGAGCGCTCTGGCGAGTTGAGTGTTTAGCCCGCGCCGACGACTTCTTCGATTACGAGCAGCACGACGCCCACAAGAATGGACGCGATTCCAAAGGACAGGATGGTCGCGTAAACGGCAAGGCCCGCTTGCATAACGCGTTTCCAGGTGTAGTCCCACTCTCTTCTCATGGGCAAAGAACACAGAATCGCCATGGGCACCCCAAATAGGATCACGATTTGCAGCAAGAATTGTTGATGGTTCGCAAGCCAACCCCATTGATCCAGGACCAGTTCTTCTTCCATGAAGCGCAGGTATAGGCCGTCGGCGAGAAGGAAGGCGGCGCGCCCGGCCACATAGAGAACGGCGGTGATGGCGACGAATGAGAAAAGATTTCTGATGAGTGAGAGTGAATCGATGCGCGGGGCCCCGTCGTCGCGCGCGGTGAAATAGATCTGAAAATACAGAGCCGTGTACAGCAAAAGGGCGACTGGACCCGCCAGGATCCCGAGGAGTACACAGAGCGTCCTGATGTAGGCCAGGCGTACCCCGAATCGATCACCGAGGACCGCGCAGACCCCTAGCCAGCAGCGCTGGTCCGAAGCGAGGCCGGTCCCGGTTTCGGTTTCGACCTCTGCCGCGCGGCTCCCTGGTTCGACGCTGGGCTCTGCGCTTGAGGGCGGGGTTTTTGTATCCTGATTCTTTCCGTTGTCTTTGATGCTGCAACGGTGCAGAGCGGCCGCAACCGCGTCGTCGGTCGGCGACGCACCGCCAGACCCCATCAATTCCTTGCGAATTGAGGCCTTCATTCTTGCTAAGCGTTCGGCGCGTTCTATAGGCTCTAAGCCCTCGGTATCTCGCGCGGCGGCCTTCAAGAATGCCGATACCATTTTCTCTTGTCGTGAAGTAAGTTTCATGGCTCCCCAAGCGAAACGGAGTATACGCTGCTGGACACAGGCAGTCCAAGCCGAATGGTAGACAGGCTGCGAATAGTGCACCAATCCGCGTTCCGGTGAATCAGACTCTGGCAGCCTTTTCCTCGTCAATGCGAAAGGGGAGGGCGGGCATCTTGCTCGCCATTTGCCACGGGCGAGACGCCCGCGCTCCCCTGTGTTTATCCGCGATTCACCCCTAAACCGTTTTTTCCGCCGCAGCAATTTTGTCAAATATTATTGACATTGCAGCCGCGCAACCGCTAGCCTCATGGTTCGGTTGTAAAGCCCCAGTTCGGGGCGGATGGCGGTACGCAATGGAGCGCCTCAAGGCAGATTTTCATACGCACACCTGCGATGATCCTCTGGATGTAATTCTGCATTCCTCGGAGATGCTCATCGACGCCGTTGCCGCCAAGCAGGTCAGCATTCTCGCCATCACCTGCCACGAGCGCTTTGTCTTCAATGAGTATCTGAGCGACTATGCCGAAGAACGCGGCGTCGTTCTTGTGCCGGGCATTGAGGCTACGTTAGAT
>JAPYPO010000383.1 GCA_029937645.1 Candidatus Hydrogenedentota bacterium | reverse complement strand
TGGCCCCGTGAAGGTTGGTCAGTTCGCCGGAGCGGTAGTCCCCTTCGAGGTTGGCATCGGTAAGGTCGGCCCCGGTAAGAGCGGCATCGAAAAGATTGGCCTTGGTAAGATCGGCCCCGGTGAGGTCAGGTTCGACATTTCGATTCAAGGCGCGCCACTCGTTCCAACGCGTCACGCCGTCTCGAATTATCCCCAAGTGTTCATCGTTCGCCATATCTCGCCTATTTGCGGAACTCTCCCTCTCTGCATCCATAGCTAGTGAATCGCTAATCTACCAGATTCCCGCCAGTGGCGCACATCGCGCATGATAGCATCGCTCGCGCAGATGCTCAGCACAGCCACGCTCGCCGGGTGGCCGTCCTCCCTACGATGGACTAGCCCGCCCCTTGCGCTAGTAATGATACGGCCACACCCAATATAAAGAACACCTCGAACCCATCCGCATCCGCCGACCTCATATCTGTATCTATCAACGGGCTCGGCACCGTCCGCAGGCGCGTTCGTCACGTACAGACGATTCCCTGGCACCTTGGTCAAGCCATATCCGCACAGCCGTTTGCTTTCTGGTAGTCCAAAGATGTAAAAATGTTCTAACTTGATCTCATTTACTGTACAAACGTGAGTGCGATGAACCTACCGACAGCGGGGGCGGGTCCGGATGTCCGAAAACAAAAAGTCTCAGCGTCGCCGAACTGGCCAGGGTACGGATAGTACTGACCTGGTCCTGCTATCAGCGCGTCAGTGCCCATACGTGGCCCCCTCCCTGGAAGTCGTCGAATGAGTAGGCTTGAGGATCTCCAGCCGAATGTAGCGGTACGAGGGATTTTACCCGATACGCTGATTACGGTTGTCAGCACCCAGTGGTTTGGCACCGAAGCCCTCGAACTTACATACAAGACTCCAACCGGCAATGTCGCCAACGAACTGCTCTACCGCGATGATGAGCCGAGGCTGGATGTTGTCGAACTTGGCCGCCCATGGAGTTTTGATGGCGACGGAGGTCTATTTCGGCTAGTCTCCGAAGCGCAACGAATTCGGCTCGCACATATATTCGATCCAGTCCTCGCCGTTCACACTTCCGACGTTGATCCTCTACCCCACCAGATCACGGCAGTTTACGAGCACCTGTTGCAGCGGCAACCGTTACGTTTCCTGCTCGCTGATGATCCGGGCGCGGGCAAAACCATTATGGCTGGACTCTTCATCAAGGAATTAGTCGCACGAGGAGACCTCCGGCGTTGCCTCGTGGTCTGCCCTGGCGGTCTCGCAGAGCAATGGCAGGACGAATTATACCGTCGCTTCCAACTGCCATTCGAGATTCTCACGAACGATAAGCTCGAAGCCGCACGGACCGGCAATTGGTTCTTGGAAACGAACCTGGTGATTGCCCGGCTCGACAAACTCTCCCGCAATGAAGATGTGCAGCAGAAACTTCAGGCTCCGGATTGCCACTGGGACCTCGTGATTTGCGACGAAGCACACAAGATGTCGGCGACGGTCTTCAGCGGCAAGACGAAGTACACCAAACGGTACCGGCTCGGTCAACTCCTGTCTACTTTGACACGGCACTTCTTGCTCATGACGGCAACACCCCACAACGGGAAAGAAGCGGACTTCCAATTATTCATGGCGCTGCTCGACGGCGACCGCTTCGAGGGCGTTTTCCGCGACCGGGTCCATGTGACCGACGCCTCTGACCTCATGCGCCGAATGGTGAAAGAAAACCTGCTCAAATTCGATGGCACGCCGCTGTTTCCGGAGCGTATCGCCTACACCGTGTCGTACAAGCTTTCTGAGGGAGAAGCTCACCTCTACAAGGCCGTCACGGATTACGTGCGCGAGGAGTTCGACCGGGCGAAGGCACTTGAGAACGACACGCGCGCTGGCACGGTCGGCTTTGCCCTGATGATCTTGCAGCGGCGGCTTGCCTCCTCGCCCGAGGCGATCTACCAATCGCTTCGCCGCCGCCGCGAGCGGCTGGAGAGTCGCCTACGGGAACTGGAGCTCCTACAGCGCGGCGGCCAAGCTGCGCCAGTGTTGACTCCCAACTTTCCCGTGCTCGACGCGGAAGACGTTGAAGACCTCGAAGATGCGCCCGAAGACGAGATCGAGGCCGCCGAAGAAGACATCCTGGACCAAGCCACGGCGGCCCGCTCCATCGCCGAACTGAAAGCAGAGATCGCGACCCTTAAAGGATTGGAGGGGCTCGCGCTTGGTGTTCGGCGTAGTGGCACCGACACGAAGTGGGTCCAACTTGCCAACCTGCTCGAAGAGATCTTCACGCCTGCGTCTATCCAGAATCGCGCATCGGAAGCGCGTGCGCCCTATGGCTCGGAGGAAATACCCGGTATCAAGCCGTCGCGCAGCCAAAAGCTCGTTATCTTCACTGAACACCGCGACACTCTATCCTATCTCAAGACCCGCATCACGACGTTGCTTGGCCGCGAGGATGCCGTCCAGGTAATTCACGGCAGCATTGGGCGGGAGGAGCGCCGGAAGGCCCAGGAAGCGTTTCGGCACGACCCCGAGGTCCAGGTGTTGCTGGCAACCGATGCCGCGGGTGAAGGCATAAACCTCCAGCGCGCCCACCTGATGGTGAACTACGACCTGCCATGGAACCCGAACCGCATCGAACAGCGCTTTGGGCGCATCCACCGCATCGGCCAAACCGAGGTGTGTCACCTTTGGAATCTGGTCGCAGGGGAGACACGCGAAGGCGATGTCTACCTAAAGCTGCTGGACAAACTCGAAGAAGCGCGCAAAGCACTCGGCGGCCAGGTCTTCGATGTATTGGGCAAGCTCCAATTCGATGGTAAGCCCCTGCGAGACCTGCTTAAGGAGGCCATCCTTTACGGCGACGAGCCCGACCGAAGGGCACGCCTCACCACGGTGCTTGAGAATGTGCTCGACCGTAGCCAACTCCAGGAATTGCTCGAAGAGCACGCTCTCGCCCATGACTCCATGGATACCAGCCGGGTTCAACGCGTTCGCAAAGATATGGAGCGCGCCGAGGCCCGGAGGTTGCAGCCGCACTACGTCGAGTCCTTCTTTTTGGAAGCCTTCGAAAGACTCGGAGGCACTACGCGGCAACGGGAGCCACGCCGCTACGAGGTGAAGCATGTGCCCGCGCCGGTCCGGAATCGTGATCGTTTGATCGGTATCGGCGAGCCAATATTATCCCGCTACGAGCGAATCGCTTTCGAAAAGTCTCTGGTCGCGCCGACAGGCCAGTCGCCCGCAGCCTTCGTCTGCCCCGGCCATCCCCTGCTCGATGCCGTCATCGACTTGACGCTGGAACGCCATGGCGACCTGATGAAACGCGGGGCAATTCTGGTGGACGAAAATGATTCCGGCACGGAACCACACATGCTTTTCTACTTGGAACACAAGATTCAGGATGCGAGTCCCACGAAATCAGAGGATCGCCGGGTCATCTCAAAGCGGGTGCTCTTCGTCGAGCAGAATTGCGACGGCGAGGCCCACCATGTTCACTACGCGCCCTACCTCGACTACAGGCCCCTCGCCGAGGGCGAGCCCGACGTGGACGCAATCCTCGACAGGCCCGAGTCTGCTTGGATCAGCCATGAGTTGGAGCAGCAGGCCCAAGGCTACGCCGTGGCTCACATCGTGCCGGAGCATCTCGAAGAAGTGCGGGTCCCCAGACTCGCTCTGATAGAGAAGACCGAGGCGGCGGTAAAGGATCGCCTCACGAAGGAAATCACTTATTGGGACCACCGCGCCGCGCAACTGAGAGAACGGGAGGAGGCGGGTAAATCCAATGCCCGCTTGAACTCTGGAGAGGCGCGAAGGCGCGCCGACAATCTGCAGGCGCGTCTCCAAAAGCGCTTGGAGGAACTCAAACTTGAAGCCCAAATCTCGCCCTTGCCGCCAGTCGTGCTGGGCGGCCTGCTCGTGGTCCCACTGGGACTACTCGCAACCATGGCAGGAACACCAACTTCATCGCACACAATGCCGACCGACACCCAGGCTTCCGCGGCCCGTGCGCGGCTGGTCATCATGGAGATCGAGCGTAATCTCGGCTTCGAGCCCACGGACCGTGAGTTCGAGAAGCTCGGCTACGACATCGAGAGCAACGTCCCCGGCACCGGTAAGTTGCGCTTTATCGAGGTCAAGGGCCGCGTTTCCGGCGCGGCGACGATCTGTAAACGGCGGAGTAAAAGTGCAGCGGGTGGCGGTGTAAAAGTGTAGCACCT
>JAPYPO010000382.1 GCA_029937645.1 Candidatus Hydrogenedentota bacterium | reverse complement strand
CAGAGCTTATGTTGCGAGTACGATTATGTGGAGGAGAACGGCCCATACTCAGTATTTTAGGGACAATGTCATCGATTACTTCACATAATAATGATGTCTTCAAAGGGACTCGAGCCATGCCATTAGGTCTTTGTCGTTTTTCCAATTCGGCTGATGTTGCTGCGTTCTGTTTTGCGGGGAAACTGTCTCGATTGCCTTGCGCTTCATTTCTAGGTCAATTTGTGCGTAGTGATTGGTTGTCGTGACACTGGCGTGGCCTAAGATGCTTCGGATCATGTTCACTTCGACGCCGGCCTGCAGGAGATGCATAGCCGTCGTGTGCCGCAATGTATGCGGATGAACCCGTTTGTCTTTCAGTGATGGGATGGCATCCTCTGCAACCTGTATGTAGGATTGGACGATGTACCTGACCCCAAAGCGGGTGAGCGGCTGACCACGTTGGTTCAGGAAGAGCACGTTCTCTCCGGCCAACGAAATCTCTCTGCGCATGAGCCAATTCTTGATGAGGTTGGCGGTCTGCGGCCACAAGGGGCACACGCGTTCCTTACGTCCTTTGCCAAGTACACGTACTTGGAATGGACGGCCCAGATAGAGATCGCAAGGACGTAGTTGCAGGATTTCCTGGACTCGGCAGCCCGTGTTATAGAGAAGCGACAGGAGAACATAGTCCCGGTGGCCGCGCACCGTTGACTGATCAGGCTGCCGCAAGAGCCCCTCCATCTCCTCTCGGCTGAGGTATTCCACCGAGTGGTGCGTCTTCCGCTTGAAGGGGACCGCTAATACTTGATGACACTGATGGAAGTACTCGGGGTTTAGCGTTGCAAGGTGACCAAAAAGGCTGCGCAATGCGGCAAGTCTGTGATTGCGAGTGCTGATGGAAACGCCACGTTCTCGTTCCAGATAGTCAAGGAACCCCAAGACGGTCTGCACATCCAGATGCCGAAGTCCCAGAGTCTGCACCCTTATACGATGATGTTGGGCAGCATAATTCAAAAACAGCTTTACCGCGTCGCGGTAAGCGAGTACCGTATGCGGACTGACATTTCGTCGGGCACGAAGATAGTCATCAAAAAACGACCGAAGTCCACGGGCAAGCATATCATCGTCATTCATGGCATTGCCCCGGTACGTCTTCAATGAGATAGCCTGCATAGGTGCCGAACCGATGACTCGCCTCGTCAAGCAACTCTGCCGTGGCAGTGAGGTAAACCTGGGTGCTTGCAATGGAGATATGCCCCAAGTAAGTAGATAGAAGGAAGAGTTTTTCCTGTACGTTTTCGCCCTGGCGGTACCAGGTTAGAAGACGTCGGACGGCAAAACTGTGCCTGAGGTCGTGCAAGCGCGGCGCTCGTCTTCCTGTCGGCGACGTAATGCCAGCTGCGTGTCGCGTTCGCTTGTAGTAGGTCTGCATCGCGTCAAGTGTGCACAGTGCACTTGCGTCGAATCGTAGAAAGAAATCCACCGCGCCCGGACGCCTTTCTGTTCCGTCTCGCAAGCGCACATAGCGGCGTAACGTTTCCGCAAGACTTGCCGTGATGGGCACCAAGCGCGTCTTGAAGAACTTAGTTTCACGCACGGTCAGGATTCCTCGGTCGAGATCGACATCGTCATGGTGCAGGCGTATCGCTTCCCCGGGCCGGAGCCCGGTTCCGTATAAGATCTGGAGATAGGTTCGAAGCGTCTCCGCCCTGAGTGGATGCGGCTTGCCCAATGCCACAACGTGGGTGGCATCTATGAGTTTCTGGAAGTCCTCCGGCGAAAAGATAAACGGTGTAAATTGTGGTACGCGCACTCTTGCCCAATGTTTGTCCGGCACAACGGTATGGGGTTCAAAACGTTTAAGGTAAAGACAGAACTGACGGGTAAGACCGAGGTGCAACCTCCTCGTGGAAGGACTTAGCCGCCCACAAGTGGCCCCGTAACGATCCAGTAGATCTTGGGTCAAGAGTGAAGACTCTTTTCCCTCGCGCATCAGGAAGCGATCGATATCAACCAAGATTCTTTTCATCGATGCGTACTTGCACCCAAGCATCCGTTTCCAATCAAGAAAACTCTCCAAGCGCCCGGCCAGGCAACTTCGGAAACGCGGAGGACGAACCAATCGCTGCAGAGCGATGCGGGGTTCGGGAGAGACAAGCGCTTCCACGACTCCGAGAAGACCTCGCAGAGGGTACTGCTGTATGAGGTCTCCGATCGGATCCCTATCCAGCTCCCCCTTGTTATACAAGTGCTTCGTAAAGCCTCCAAGCGTATACATGTATCTCGCCGCTGAACCCATTCCGGATTGTGTTATCTGGAAACGAACCCATCCCGCAATACTCTCTTCATCAAAGAGGCGCTCAAAAGTCCGCGTCTGCGTGGCAACGAAGCGAACGAAAAAACGAAGAGCTACCCAGTGTAATCTTCGCGTATCCGAAGCAAGATGTTCCCACTGCGTTTCATACGCGGCGCTCACACGATGAAGGCCCTTTGGCAGATACAAGTTCGCCTCTTCGCCGCGGACCAGATGGTGGATACACACAAAGCTCAATACATTCTCGTCAATGACTTTTCGGTGAAAGAGCCAAGTCCACCATCGGCGCAAACTTGCGAGTTCCTGAGCCTGCGTACCGGTCGTAAGACGGTTTGTCCGCTGCCAATGGGAGACCCACTGGGTTGTATCAGTTCGTTGGAAGATCGAGGCTCCGTCAAAGGCTTCCCTAAATACAGAACACGTATGTCTAAGTTGGCGGCACACCATCGAGGCGTAGCTTGCCTTTATTGTGGGATAATAGGCTTCGATCATTTCTCGCTCGCGTGTCGCGTCCCATGTCGATTTCATGACCCAACCTCCACATCCAGCGCGACCTCGCGTAGTGCTTCTACGTGTATTTTGGTGTAGACAAGAGTAGAGTTTGGCTCGCGGTGGCCTAAGAGATCGCCGATCGTCTTGAGCGAAACGCCTTGTTCCAGCAGGTGAACGGCACGGGAATGGCGAAACGTGTGGGTCCCCCAGTGTTCCTTTTCTATCCCCGCAGCGGCCAACAGCTTTCCGAGTCGCCAGCGCAGGACGCCGCCTCTGCTCAGCGGCCGATGGGGTGCATGGAAGCCCAGGAAGATCTCCCGGTGGCTCGAAGATGGACGGCCGTACTTCAAGTATTCGACGATTGCATCGCCCACTTCCGGCTGCAACGGAAACGACCTGTCACGCCGCGACTTCCCTTGACGTACGTGGAACAGGCCCTTCTGCCAATTGATATCGTCCAAGCGCAATGATGTCACCTCCCCTCCCCGAAGTGCATAGGTGGCCATCAGAAGTACCACGGCGTAGTCCCGGCGCCCACGGGGCGACGTACGATCAATTACGCCAAGCACCTTTTGAACATCGGCCCACGGTATAGCCATAGGCAACGAGGCGTGTTTGTAATTGCGAACAGTCGGCACGTAAACAGAAATGTCGTTGGACAACTGCCCGCTTACGTATAGGTAACGAAAGAAGGTTCGCAACGCAGCTCCCACGAGACCCAGTGACGAGCGCTTCAATTGCCGAGAGCGTGTGGCGAGATACGAGTCGATCGTATCGGGATTCATGTGAGTGAGCGCGGTACTCCACGAGGATATCGCCAGAGTCTTCACGTAATACCGGGCCTCGCGGCAACGATGTTCCACGATTGACTCACTTGCCCCGCGATGCCGCCGAAGAAAACTTGCGAAAGCCTCAATGTGTTCTGCAAACCAAGGGGGCGCTATGGTCGCCATCGGCTTGATAAGGTCATCCTCGCGCATGAAGCGCAGAAGAAGCGCAAGAGTGGGACGATGTCTCAGAAGAACGGAGTTGGCCGAGACTTTTCTACCGTGCCAGATGCGACGACGAGAGAAACTTCGAATGAAGTCTGCAACGACTTCTTCGTCAATCTCGGCGATTGCAATCTTCTTCTTCTTTCTCCACTCAAGAAATGTTTCGGATGAATGTAAGAAATGCAGAACCGTACCACGGCAGTATCCGGCGTTGAGAAGCGCCAACGTGTAGCGATCCACTCGCTCCGCCAAGGGTCCTTCGGCATGTTCGTCACATACTCGTTCGATCTCAAATAGATGCTCGTACATAGTCCGCTCCTTTATTCGGGCCAATTCCCGAAGAAAGAAGCGTAGCGACTATCTCGACAATTATGTGAAGTGCAGCATGTCTTAGAGCCGAGGAAGCCCTACAATTAAGGTACTCAATGCGGACCAACTCCCAGCAACTCCACATAATCACACTCGCAACATAAG
>JAPYPO010000381.1 GCA_029937645.1 Candidatus Hydrogenedentota bacterium | reverse complement strand
GGATAATACGGGCTTTACGCGGTACGGGCACACTCCAACCCGGCTGTGAACCGGGGGGAGGAGGAGGCCGTCGAAGCTAGCGACCGTTAGCGGCGCTTGCGCTGTTTGTGGACCTCGCCGCGTACAAAGGCCTTATAATCGTCCAATTCCACGTGCGGGCCAACATCCGCCGCATCCGGGTCCAGGCCTTTCGTCTCGCGAACCGTCTTCGATACCTGCTTCATATGGGGCTGCGAGACGAAATCGCCCACAACATAGCGTTTGCCATCTTCTGGATTCACGGCCACCTTATGTTTTCCCCGAACGCCGCCGAAGGGGATGAGAGCACCCGTACCATCAGAGGTAAGGAAGAGAATCACCACCTCCCCTTCCGTGTAATTGGGCATTTCGGAGGCCTTAACGACGTAATTGCCCACGCGCCCGTAGGGTATATCAAAATAAATTGTGCTCTGCTTATTTAGAGAACCTTTCATCGTATCGGATACGGCGATCCCCACAGTCGTCACGATACCGTTCTGCGAATCTGTAAGCCGGGATTCCACACTTACAACCGTGCCTTCTAGCACATTTTCAGCTAAGCCGATGAGTTCGCCTTCGGATATAGGATAGATCAACGCGTGAGCGGCGGGGGCCGTCAACAGAGCAACGCCCAAGATTGCGGCCATTGCTGCGGTAGCGACAGCGCGACGACGCCTGCGGATGAATAGCGCCGAGAGGAGCAGCGCCAGAGCCAACGCGAGAGGAGCAGCGCTCCCGTGTACCAAAAGCCACTCCACGGTTACCGCCGCAGCGCCCGCGATTTTGAGCAGCAAAGGTTTTTCTCTCAACAGCCGCGCCAGAGTCGGTCCCGCTTGATAGTATGCGTCAACAATGGCAACGCCGACCGCCGTCTGGAGCAATGTTTTGTCGCGAAAGCCACGGAGCAGGTTCGGGCCCATGACCACGGCAAATTCCTGCTCGATCACCAATAGCGGGCACACTTCACTTTTGTCCCCGAACATCGGCGTGTCGTTCGCCACCATGGATGCAAAGGAGCGGCCCGTACGCGGCTCGACAATCGTGTTCCTCAAAGGATCCCAGGCTAGCACCGTTCCACCCTCAATGTTGTCTTGTCCGAAAAGTTCGCCATCGGCGAAAAATGTTTCGGTCTGTATGAGCGCATCGTAGGGAACGGTCCACGGAGTCCCATCTCCCAACGGCGGTGGGAGATGCATAGAATCGAAGGCCGCAGGGCCGTTGGCGCCTGAGAGGAACTGATTTAACGGATTAATTGGGGCCATTGTAAATGTATAGGTGGCTTGAAACGGGGCCTCATCGCCGAAGCCAACGAACTCTCTGAGCAGTGCGGGAAGGACAATCTGACCGCGATTGGATATTTGGTTACTCGGTGTATAGAGTCCCGTCATCGTGCTCAGAAAAGGCACCCGGGGTGTCGACGGATTGTTATCCACATCGGCCCAGGCCGTAACCAGGCTGCCCAGAATGGGTGAGGACAGTATTTGCCCCCGAGACTGAGTTCGCGCTTCGCCGAATATAGCGAAAAAGTCGCTCTGGTCGATGCGCGGGTAAAGGAATGAGATGGCTCCACGATCATCCGGAGCCAGGTCGCGTTGACCTCCGTAGAGGTTGCCCGCGCCATCGTCAGTTTCGAAAGAGAACGGAAACATCGTTGGGGTTAATCCAACGCGCTGCAAAATTCCGTTCGCATCACGTTGACCGTAAACGGCCGTTTCCACAGCATCGTTTAGCGTTGAATCCGGGCTCAGACCGCTCATCGGATTATGGCCAATCCCCAAAATATGACCGGCTTCATGAACCATCGTGCCGAGCAGTTCGACTAAAGGGTTGGGCCCGCGGTGCGCAAAGGAATCGATCACGATATCCGCCTCAAGTGTTCGCGCGCCCTGAACCTCGAACAGGGTGCCGTCATGGGTGGTCATGAACCCATCCTCTAAGAAGAACATGATGAACGCCGCTCCCAGGATGGGGAAGCCTATCCCCGCGTTTATCGGATCCCCGGGAACCTGCAAGGCCACTAAATTCAGGCCATCCTGCACAGCGTTTGCCGTGAAGATCCCAGCCGGGTCGAATATGGGCGCTGTGTATTGGAATGCGGCAAAGGAGGTGGTCACATCCTCCCACACCTCAAAGGATTCTTCCACGATAAGCTGTTCCTCGGCGGTGAATCCAAAATCCCCCCGCTCGATCGTGATCGGTATTCCCTCGTTGGGCCCGCTGACATCCCCATCGCCGTTCGTATCCATATCTTCAATGGACCATCGGTAGAAACGAATTTCCAGGCTTGTAGCAGACGTGCCGCCAAAGGGGAAAAACGCCAGCGCTTGTGGTGCTGTCCCCAGGAATGCGGCCACAAGTGCGCACAGTGCCAATGTTGGCTTTAGGCTCGAATTCACCTTTGTTTCCTTTCGCTTCTACGTAGGGCGAGAACATGCCCTACACGTAATTCGGTCAACGCTTGATGCAGTCGGTCAACACTTCATGCATGTAGCTAACGCTGAATCGATTCGATCAGCGCTTCGTCTATTTTGAGTAATGCGATATAAATAGGGTTACCGCTTGGCGCTGCGCCAGTTCCGGCGACCGAGCGACGCGGCTACGATCGCCATCAGCGCAAGCGCCAAGGCCATCGGAAATTCCAAGAACCATGCCACCGGAATCAGCGCCGTCCGTACTGCCTCCGCCAGCCAAGGCCGCGCGGCGATTTCATCGGCCAGGGCCGGGCTCGCGCTGTAGTATACATCCACCAGCGCAATGCCCGCTGCGGATTGCAGCAGCACCCCATCACGGAACCCGCGGAAGGTGTCAAGCCGCGTTTCCAGAGGCGATCCGAATGCGGCCGTAGCGATGAAGCACGGGCCAATCACATCCGGTTCGTTCAGGAAGGTGAAGCCGGACAACAGTGTATCCTGCGAGGTCATCACGCTATTCGATGCAAAATTCTTAACCTGTACATCGAGGTCGCCTGTATCGGGCATGCCGCCCGGCGGGAATCCGATTGAAATGGTCGTCCCATCTTCGGAGACGCTAATCACCGGCATAATCATTTCGCCAAAGGTGACCTCAATGTTCGGCATTTGTGAGAAGTTCTCGCCGATAACCATCACCGGGAAATCAACCGAGGCGCCGCGCGCAGGCACGACCTCCAGCACTTGAGTCCCGTCGCCGGTTGAATCGACAAGCGTAAAGAGATCGGAGCGGCTCGCCTCTTCGTTGGTAAACGGATTGCGGACAATCACAACCACCGGGACCTGCGGTTCCACGTTCGGAAGGTCCGACAGCTCCAAGCGAATCACGTCGTCAGCCGATTCCATCACCTCAGTCAAATAGCCGCCGATGGATACCCGCGCGGCGCTGCCGAAGTTCTCGCCCCGGAGGATGACTTCGACCGTCTCGCCGTCGGCAATCGTAAACGGCAATTCGGTCGGCGTCGCCGAGCCGATCACAATCGTCGTCGGCGTAACCAAGGCGTCCAGCGCCGTGATATCCGCAGACTGGATCGCCTTGCTTGTCGTCGAGCGAATCCAAGGAATCGGACTCGGGTCGGGTTCGCTGTAGGCCACCTGATCGCGCATCCAATAACGCGTGGGTGGGTCTTCGTAGAACGTGATAAAGCCCAATGCGCGCGAGCCGAAGGGGAATTCGCTAAACTTCTTGAATTCGTCCGCAGGCTGCTCCGGCGGCAAGGGGAAGGTGAACGTGTCTGGATCCGGTTCGCTCGGCGTGTTTGGACCCCACGATACGATGGCCAGTTTGAAGTCATCGCCCTCGCCCAGCTCAGCCGAAGGACGCAGCACGATAAAGAAGTCCGGCCCTTCGAATTCCGTCGCGCCGGGGCCTCCTTGCGCGTTTGGCACCCATTGGCGCAAATTCGGTTGCTCTTCGAGGGGCGCGGGGAAGTCATCCGTCCCTGGCGAGGACATGACAAACTTGACCTGCGCCGTCGGTTGACCCGCGCCACCCACGAGGGCCGGCGGATCATCCAGCACAACCGGGATATCAATGCCCGGGTCAAAGACACCATTTAAGTTATCCGGATGCCGATCGTTGTCGCGGTAGATCGCCACGCCACTCACCGATTGATCAGCCGCCAAAGGCAGCAGGTCGATGAAGAAACTAAACGTAGACGCATCCGTAACCCGTTCGAACTCGACGATAATCTGTTCAAGGAATGTCGGATCCTTCACGATGTAATACGGGCCCGACGCCGGCTCGCCGCTCAATAGCGTGAGTC
>JAPYPO010000380.1 GCA_029937645.1 Candidatus Hydrogenedentota bacterium | reverse complement strand
ATCGATGCCGGCGGATCTCAAGATGACTCTTCCAAATGGGAAATCCGGGTTCAATTCTAAATCAAACCACTAGCAGGACAGATCAGAATCCTGCGGGTAAGACGAGTGCAGCGAACGAAATTCTATCCCACGATCTCCGCCACTTGCGCCGCGTAGGTGATGAAGTTCCGCCCAACGAACCCCAAAACAACCAGCCACAGTATCAGACAAACCCAGAACGCAGAATCCCACATGCGTTCCTCGACCGGGGAGCTCCGCCGCATTCCGCCAGACAACAAGCCGAGCACGCCGCCGAAAACAAATCCGCCGATATGGGCCGCGTTGTTGGCTCTCATGAAGACTCCAAAGAGGAGGATAAAGATCGCCCATTGCGTCAGTTGCTGGCGGTACATACGTCCCGGCTCGCCCATCAAGTAGAAAAAGGCGATATCAAACCCGAGCAGGCCGGTCACCCACCCCGAGGCGCCCATCGTGTTGAAGGGAGTGTTGCCATACCAGAGATGCGTAGCGAGGGCGGCGCCAAGTTGAGCGAAGGTAATCAGGACCAGCATGCGTCGTCGGCCAAGCTGCTGCTCCGCTAAGGGTCCGAGTGCATTGGCCGCATAGGTGTTGAATCCTATATGAAAGATTCCCGCATGCACCAGACCGAAGGCGAACAGGCGCCACCATTCATCCGCAGGTGGAAAACGCGGAATACCGCTGCTCCAACTGCCGAATAACCACATGCTCAGATTCGATGGGCGCATAAACCCGGAGGGCCCATCGACGGCCAATTGCGCCATGAAGAACAGCACCATCAGCCCCATCGCAATACGGAGCGTGACAGGCGATTCCCTGGGGAATAGGGCGCTCAGGAAGCGCATGGCGCGATAGCCGAACATAGATGGAAGGCGCTGCTCGCACCGGTTGCACACGCGCTCCGCATGGTCATTTACGGCGCCACAATGGGCACAAATCTTGTGCCCATAGCGCATCCATTGCAGGGCGCCCGGAACGCCCTTCGTGTTCTTAGCGCGTTCAGCTTTTTGTTCGAGCTGATACAGCCGCCACCGCAGCTTCGTGGTATTTATGCCAGCCTTTTCAAGCAGCCGTAAATAGAGGGGATCTTCTTTATCCATAGGAGCGCGCGAAGTCTTCGAGGTTTGCCCCTGCCGACAAACAGCAGGGGCTCCATACAAAACGATACCCTATCACGACGCGCCGTAGAGGATCTATCGCGCACACTTTTTCTTCGTTCGACTGGGATCGCCCCTATAACATCCCCCTCGCTGAACAAAGAAAACCCGGTGTCAACACGAAAGCATCTCCGCGCTCCCCGCGTCTCCGCGGTGAATTCTTATCGTGAGTCGTCAGCAATCCCGACCTTTCTCAAGAACCCACGGCACGCCACCCCTCAAAACCGTCAAGCAGGAGTCAGCCCCCACACCGAGGTTCGATCGAATCCCTTCTTTTGTTCACCGCGGAGACGCGGAGAGCGCGGAGACATTTCTGTTCTTGTCCAGAGGTCGTGCCCTTGAAATCGAATCTCTCCAAGATCGGGAAGCCTTGTCGGGGGTTGACTTCCGACAATCGCGCCTCGGCCAAGTTGCCTTTTCTGGCGTCTGCCCGTTATACTGCACCGCTTGTACGAGGGTAAAAGTCGGCTCCCCGAATCCAGGTTTAGAGTCTCTTTTTTGGCTGCCACGTAAGGAATTTTCGCTATGGTTATCGTAATGGCCACCCGCAATAAAGAAGACATTGACCACGTCGTCAAGAAGGTGGAAGAGCTGGGTTACCGTGCCCATCTCATCGAGGGCGTAGAACGCACCGTCGTGGCCGCCGTCGGCGACGAGCGCGAGAAGTACCGCCTCCAGTCCCTCGAATCCCTGCCCTACGTCGAGCAGGTTTTTCCCATTCTCAAGTCCTTCAAACTTGCGGGACGCGAAGCCCGGGTCGACGACACGGTCATCGAAGTCGGCAATGTGGGTATCGGGGGCGGAAACTTTACCGTCATGGCGGGCCCGTGCTCGGTCGAATCCCGCGAACAGATCCACGAAGTCGCCCGTTGCGTGAAGGATGCCGGCGCGCAGATCCTGCGCGGTGGCGCGTACAAGCCACGCACCTCGCCCTACAGTTTTCAGGGTATGGAAGAGGAGGGCCTTCAGCTTTTGAAGGAGGCCGGCGAGGCTACCGGCATGCCCGTCGTTACAGAGGTCATGACCCCCGAGCAGGCCCCTATCGTCGCCCGATACGCCGATATCCTCCAGATTGGCGCGCGTAACATGCAGAACTTCGGGCTACTAAAAGCCGTCGGAAAAATCGACAAGCCGGTGTTCCTTAAGCGCGGCCTGATGGGCACGATCAACGAGTTGCTCATGTCTGCCGAATACGTCATGGCCGAGGGCAACCCCAACGTTATTTTGTGTGAGCGTGGCATCCGAACTTTTGAAACCGAGACGCGCAACACGCTCGACCTCAGCGCCGTGCCCGTTATCAAGAAACTTTCCCATCTCCCCATTTTCATCGATCCCAGCCATGGGACGGGCCACTGGGACTACGTCACGCCCATGGCGAAAGCGGCCGTGGTATCGGGAGCCGACGGCCTCATGGTGGAAGTTCATCCGCGTCCCGAGGAAGCCTTTTCGGACGGCGCGCAATCACTGAAGCCCAGCAAATTCGTCCGTATGATGCAGGAGATTGAACCGCTCGTCTCCCTCTGCGGCAAGTCGCTCACCGCCAATGCCGCGGCCGTAGCGAAGTAAGGGCGGCGGCGACTTTCTATGGCGAAAGCAAAGACAAAAAATACCGACGAGGCTGCGGAAGTAGAAGAGGCAGTAGAAGAAGCAGTGGAAGAGGTCGAAGACGAACTCGAACCCGCCGAGATGCTCAGTCGGGAGGAATCCCGAAGCGCAGTGTACGCCCTGTTGTTTACCAGTGATCGTCCGCTCAGCGCGGCCCGAATCGCGGAGGCACTGGGCGACATCGACCCCGACATCGTAGGCAACCTTCTGGATGAACTCGCCGAGGAAATCGAGGGGCGGGATGTGCCCTATGTGCTTCGCGAAATTGCAGGCGGCTATCAGTTTACGACCAAGGCGCAATTCGCGCCCTTCATTCGCCGTATGTTCCAGATTAAGAAGAGCAAGCGGCTATCGAAAGCCGTTCTCGAAACGCTGGCCATTATCGCCTACCGCCAACCCGTGACCCGACCGGATGTAGAATCGATCCGCGGCGTTAGCGTGGCCCACGCCTTCGAGCAACTGCAGGAACGGCGCCTGATTAAGGCGGTGGGAGTGGCCGAGTTACCAGGCCGCCCGCGCATTTTTCGGACGACCGACGAATTCCTGCTTCATTTCGGAATTAGGAGCCTTAAGGAGCTTCCTTCCATAGAAGAATTGCGCGAGATGGGCTGAGCGGTGTAGCTGCACCCCAGGCTCGCGCGTACCTGCAAGTATAGCGGTACACGATTTGATACGATTGCAGAAATTCTTGGCCGAGTGCGGTGTCGCCTCCCGCCGAGAAGCAGAAACCTACATCGCCGAAGGCCGCGTCCAGGTCAACGGGGAAGTCGCCACCATTGGCGCCAAGATTGATCCCGATGCTGACGCCGTCGCGCTCGATGGCGCTGGGATAATCCGGGATCAAAAAGTCTACGTCGTCCTGCACAAGCCCAAAGGCGTCATCACCAGCGCCAAAGACACCCACGAGCGCCGCACCGTCCTCGATTGCTTAGACGGCGTCACGGCCAGAGTCTTTCCCGTCGGACGCCTCGATATGGATGTTACCGGCGCGCTCCTGCTCACGAACGATGGCGAAATAGCGCATCGGCTCGCGCACCCGAAATTCCAGGTCGACAAGATATATGTCGCGTGGGTCGATGGGCGCATGACAGCCGCCACCGCAAGATCCCTTTCGGAAGGCATCGAACTCGAAGACGGCCCGACCGCGCCCGCCAAAGTCACCATCCTCAAGACCACCAACGACTCCAGCCGCGTCCGTCTCGTGATCCACGAAGGCCGCAAGCGCCTCGTCAAGCGCATGTGCGCCGCCGTCGGCCACCCCGTCCGCGACCTGCGCCGCCTCGCCATGGGGTCCATACGCGCCGACGGGCTCATCCCCGGAGAATGGCGCTACCTCAGCGACGAGGAAATCGCTACGCTGAAAAGAGAAACGATTTCTCAGGATCCTTGAGGATCTTCACGGATTTTCGGGATAGGTAACACGGGATGGTCTTGCATTTGAACGCTGTAAGCGTTCCATTCCTCAGCCCAGGGTTCGCGAA
>JAPYPO010000379.1 GCA_029937645.1 Candidatus Hydrogenedentota bacterium | reverse complement strand
CCTTTCTTATCCCAATTTCCCGCGAAGCGGGTTCTGACTCGCAATGACAGGTTAACCACAAACCGCTCTCCCAAACGCCAGTCTATTGGAAATTGTCACCGCCGTGGAATGCACAGGGACCATCTCCCGGAATTCCGTGATGAACCAACAAGTTTGAAGGTGGCACCCAAAAGATTCTGTCCTTAGCAGTCGGGCGATCTTACAACATAGGGAAAATATTATGTATAACTTTTAACGTTACTGAGAATTACGATCCCAGGGTTAGGTTCACTCTGGGGCTTGAGTTCGCCGCCGTTCGTAGGGGCCCATATGCGATGATGGGTCCCCGAAATCTTCGGGCGCTCGATACTGGATGCCCGGCGCGACGACTTCGTAAATAACTATCTTCGCTCCGGTGTAGGGCGAGAGCTCGCCGTGAAGCAACTTCAGCTCCGGCGGAGCATTGGCGGGGTCCAGCAACACGGCCAACCCCGGAACCATCTGCGCCGAGTAGCGCTCGTCCAGCACCAGATACCGCGCGCCGATTTCGACAGCCCGCGAAATCGCGTCGCTGACACTGTCTTCCAGCGCCGGCCCCGTGGTGGGCATGTCCGCGTAGAAACCTATCTGGGGCTTGCGGGAGAGGATGATTCCCGGTTCCAACTTTTCGTTTTTCATCCACTGCCCCGCCAATTTGTACTCATGCGGCAAGCCGGGCATTCGGTCAAAAAACCTGGGTGCAACATTCAGTGCGAGGCCAAGAACCATAGTCGCTAAAACAATCGCTACGGGCGCATATTGAAGGAGGCGGCCGTGCCGACCCTTCGACGCCTGGCCCGCGACGACCACCATCCCCCGCGCAGACCACAAGGACAGCGCGACAACGATGGACATGATGTAGCGCGGCGCGGGCGAAAAGTTGGCGAGCGTAAGCGTCCATTGAATAACGCAGAAGAGCGCGAGAACCCACGACAGCCGGACGCGGCTTGATTCTTCGCGCGGTGAAAAAAGTCCGACGCCGAGGAAAACCATAAGGAACGGGCCCAGCATGACGGGCAGTTCCGTGGATAGGAGGCGCACGAAGGTACGCACAAATTCGATACCGCCGTAGCTGAAGTAAAGGCTAACCTCTTCCGTGACGGGGGCCCGATAGCTCACGGTGAACGCACCGATGGCGAGACGCATGGACAACGCGTAACTTCCCAGTAAGAATATGACGAGGCCGGTGATAATCCCTGCGCGGATGTACTGTGGCCGCCCCCGGCCGTAGGCAACAATCAAAGCTCCGAGTGGCGCGGCAAGCATAAGGAACGTACCTTCGGGCCGGGTCAGGTGTAGCGCAAATAGGGCAAACGGCGCTAACCGAAGGGCCTTGCCACCCTTCTCTACGCCCGTGTAGATGAGTCCTATCGAGCTGAACCACAGGGTGACCGCTAAGGCGTCGGGGGTGATACGCCCCGCATAGTCCACCAACCACGGCCAGACGCAGACCATCGCTACCGCGACTCGCGCCGCGCTGCGTCCGTGGAGGGTGTGGGAAATCAAGTACACCGGAATAACCAGCAGCGTGGAGGCGATCAGGGAAACCGTCCAGAAGGCATATTCCCAATCCGGAATCAGTTGGTAGACGCCCGCGCCCAGCAGCGAATACAAAACAGGAAGATTATCGTCAAACCCAAGAAAATTTCCCGCGGCGAATTGCCGGGCCATGTTGATATAGTGGATGGCGTCTGCCATGTCGATGACGCGGCGCACCGCCAGGAGGAAGCAAAGGCGAACGAAGAAGGCGGCAGCGACCGCTATCGCCAGATCGCGGCGGAAATTCGTTTGTGTTGGAATGGGCGTGTCCACGGTCGGGTATTTTAGGGAGTTGGACGTGTTCGATCAACGGCTTAGGAAGCCGGCCAGATGCCGAACCGGGCTGCTAGCGGCTCCCTCCCGCGATAGCGGGTAGGAAGTGGACTTCGCTGTGTTCACCGACTTTCTGAATCATACCAAGGGTCGTTACTTCGCCATCGATTGCGACCGAGATGCTCGGCACAATCCCTCCGTTTTCGACAAGGCGCTCCTTGATGCCCGGGCAGGCCTGTTCCAGCGCCTCGATGACTTGACGAACGGTGGAGGCCTCGACCTCCACCGTCTTACGGTCGCCCGTAAACTTTTGCAATAGCGAGGGTATGAAAACGGTTGGCATCGGTTACTTCTGCTGTTTCCAGCTCGCCTCCATGATTGCGCAGGGGTTCATCGGCAGGCGCTCCATGCGTAGGCCAGTGGCGCTCTGAATCGCGTTAGCGATGGCGGGTGTCGTCGGGATGATGTTGGCCTCGCCGACTCCGCGGACGCCGTAGGGATGCCCAGGATTGGCCACCTCGACGATGACGGTATCGATCATCGGGAGGTCCAGGCTTGTGGGCATTCGGTAATCGAGCAGACTCGTGTTGATCATCTGCCCCTGCTCGCCCATATAGTATTCCTCGTTCAGCGCCCAGCCGATTCCCTGGACGCTACCGCCCTGCATCTGGCCCTCGACGTAGCTCGGATGGATGGCCTTGCCTACATCCTGGAATGCGGTGAAACGCAATATTTCCACCTTTCCGGTTTCAGGATCGACCTCCACATCAACGATGTTCCCGGAGAAGGAGGCGCCGGCGCCCTTAGGGTTGACCGCGGCCCGGCCCACGATGGGACCTCCGGTGGTGTCAAGTTGGCCCGACAGCTCCTTGAAAGTCATGCTAAGTTCCGCATCCGATTTTGACGTGAACACCGCCTTGTCGTACGCGACAGCTTCCGCGTCCACCTCCCATATCGTGGCGACACGTTCGATCAGTTGGCGCTTGACATCCTGAGCGGCTTCGTAGGCGGCCCAACCGGTAGCAAAGGTCGTGCGGCTACCCGCCGTGAGAGCGGTGTACCCAATCGAGTCCGTGTCGACAATGGTCGGGCGAACGTCTTCCGCGGCGATCCCCAGCACTTCGGCCGCCTGCATGGCGATGGATGCCCGGGTGCCCCCGATGTCCACGGAGCCCTCGATGAGGTTGATGGTTCCATCGTAGTTGACGGCGATGCTGCAGCTCGATGAAAATCCGATATTGAACCAGAAGCCAAGAGCGATTCCACGCCCTCGGTTTGGGCCCTCAAGCGGGGTGCTGTAATGAGGATGATTCCTCATAGCCTCGAGCACCTCAACGCAACCGATGCGCGGGAAGACCGGTCCATCGGGGCGGCGCGTACCCTCTTTTGAGGCATTCTTCAGGCGAAAATCTATCGGGTCCATGCCGAGTTTAATGGCGAGTTCGTCAACGACCTGCTCCGTTGCGAAAGCGGAGTTGGGCGCGCCTGGAGCGCGGTACGCGGCGGTATGCGGCTTATTGACCACGACATCGTAGCCATCAATGAGGGCATTTTCGATGTCGTACGCGGAAAATATGCACATGCCCGCGGCCCCAATGGTCGAGCCAGGGAACGCCCCAGACTCAAAGGCGATATAGGCTTTAGCCGACGTGATGGTGCCGTCGTTCTTGGCGCCGATTTTAACCTTTATATTGGATCCCGATGTCGGCCCAGTTCCTTCGAAGACATCGGCCCTGCTCATGACCATCTTGACCGCCTGCCCCGCATTCTTCGACAGAAGCGCCGCGATGGGCTCCAAGTAGACGTTAATTTTGCCGCCGAAACCCCCGCCGATTTCCATCGGAACCACGCGTATTTGAGAAACGGGCATATCCAGAATATCAGAAATCTGGTCACGCGCTTTGAAGGATCCCTGGGTACTGCACCAAATGTGGAGTCGGCCGTCCTCGTTCCATAGCGCGGTCGCGGGATGCGGCTCGATGTAGCCCTGGTGGACCGTTGGCTGATTGAACTCCCGCTCAACCACGATATCTGCGTCAGCGAAGCCCTTCTCAATATCGCCCTTCGAATGCTGGAAATGATTCGCTAGGTTACTGACTTTGTCCGTTTCTTCTCCAAGCTCCTTGGTCTTCAGATTCTCATGGATCAGCGGAGCGCCTTCCTTCATGGCCTCAGGCGCGGTGAGAACGTGCTCAAGGACTTCGTACTGTACCTCAATGAGCGCAGCGGCCTCTTCGGCAATGTTCAGGCTCGACGCGGCAACGGCGGCGATGGGGTGGCCCTTGAAAAGCGCCTTGTCACTCGCGAGAATTTTATCCCGATTGTATTTCAACGTCATATTGCCGTCGCTGTAATCCACGACCTTCCCATCCTTCGTGTTGGGCAGGTCTTTACCGGTTATTACGGCCGACACGCCGGGAAAGGCTTCGGCCTTACTG
>JAPYPO010000378.1 GCA_029937645.1 Candidatus Hydrogenedentota bacterium | reverse complement strand
TCCTTAACCTGCGCTTCGCGGCGGAACGATGCCGACCGTTCGCCGACGGTCGCCTTCGCTTCGGCTTCCGCAACGCTAATCCGCGTCTCGCGCTCGCGCTCCTTGACTTGCGCCTCCTGTTCGAGGGCGGCAGTTTGTTCGCCTACGGCTTTCTCCCTCTCCAAATCGGCCACTCGAACGGCTTGCTCTTTCAGCGAGGTTTGTACGCCGATTTTCTGCAACTTGGCGTTCTCGGCGACTTGAACCGACTTCTCACGATTCGCCTCGGCCACACGGATTTCGCCGAGCTTCTCCTCGTCGGCCACGTCGCCTCGCGCCTGTTGCACGGCCTGAGCCGCCGCCTTTTGGCCTATGGCTTCGATATAACCTGAGCCGTCCGTGATGTCGGTGATATTTACGTTGATCAGGACCAGCCCGATCTTGCGCAATTCGGGCTCGAGAGAAGTCAAAATGCTGTGCAGAAATTTCTCGCGGTCGCGGTTAATATCTTCGATGCGCATGGACGCGATGACCTGGCGTAACTGACCGAAGATAATGTCCTCCGCCTGCTTCTTCACCTGGCCGGTGTCCAAGCCGAGCAGACGCACCGCCGCATTGTTCATAATCTCCGGCTCGGTGCCGATCGCTACGGTAAACACACTGGGCACGGCCACGCGGATGTTCTCCATCGAGAGCGCGTCCTTGAGCGGCACCTCGATTTGGATAGGCTCGAGGCTGAGATAAGCAAAGTCTTGGATCAGCGGAATGACGAAGGACGCGCCACCATGAATACACCGGGCGCTATCGCCGCTGCGGACTTTACCGTAGATGACGAGAACGCGGTTACTTGGGCAACGTTTGTAGCGGCGGCTGATCAGAATAATCAGTGAAAACAAAAACAGTACACCAACCACAATGGCTATGCTGAGATATATCATTGGGTCACTCATTCCACCCCTCCTTTTCGCGCTCTCATGCGCAAATTCGTTTCAATTAGGAAGCGTTTCCGGAACCACCGATTAAGGGTTCCGGAACCACTTCAAGTATCCCCTCACCGGATATGCCGACGATAAGCACCGGCGCTCCCGTTGGGATGTCGTCTCGCGAGGTGATCGCCGAGTACTCCATGGTCCGATTTTGGACGGGTACCGTAACTTTGCCGATCCCGCCTGTGTCTCCGGGAATGCTCAGATACACTGTGCCCGTTTTGCCAAGACAGTTTTCGATTCTGACATTGCCTTCGGATTTCAGCCCATGGAGAAACTTCATGATCCAGGCCACGAGGAGCATGGCTAAGAATCCGGCGAACATGGCAATGCCGAGGACCAATATTCCGGAGAGACTCGACTCAGAAAACCCAAGCCCAGCCAGGCCGAAAAAGGCCATCGCCGCGACAAGCGACCGGAAACTCAGGATGCCGAAAAAGGCGGTGGAGCCGTGATCATGGTCAACGAGTTCGTCGCCCATTTCCAAGTCATCGCCAATTTCCCCGATGTCGGCGGAGTCGGCGTCCAAGGCAAAGAGCGTGAGCGCTATCTGGCAAACCATGATCGTAGTGCCCGCTACCGCGCAGATGGTGAAAAGCGTAATCATGCAAAACCCCTTTCGCAACAGCCCACAGGCCGTGAGCGTCCAACATTAATACACACCTAAAAAGTATTTATTCGTTCGGGCCGGTTTTTCGCGAGGTCGAACCCGCGGCCTTATCCGACGTATACTCAACGAAGTATGTTGCTGCCCCAGAAAAGAGGGCATAACGTTAAGATACTCTTCGCGTAAGGACTTGTAAACCATGCCGAAACCTAATTTGCTGCCGCCCGTGAACTGGCGGGCCCTATTTGATGCCGCTCCGGAGTTTGATGCTTGGCTCGCTCAGGGGGAGAAGGCGGAAAATCAGGAGAAGATGCGGCATTTGCGAGGGGAAACAACGCTCGGCGACACCGTCGAAGACGCGCTGAAATCCCTCGAAGAAGCCGCGCATGTCCTGGCCATGGCCGAGGATTGGTGTGGGGATGTCGTGCGCCATGTGCCGGTATTGCAGCGCATGGCCGACGCCTCTCCCATGCTTCGGGTGCGGTATGTGTCGCGCAAGACAAGTCCCGACCTCCTCCTCCGGTTTTTGACCAACGGGACTGAGTCGGTTCCGAAGTTTGGGTTCTTTAGTAAGGATTTCGCTTTGTGCGGCCTGTGGGGGCCTATGCCGGAGGCGTGCTGCGACGCGATTCGCGTTGGCCGGGCGCGCCAGGATCCCAAGCCCGCGCGACAACGGGTTCGCGAGCTATACGATGCCGATCCCGACCGTGAAATCGTTATCAATGAACTGCTCCACCGTGTGCTCATCGCGTCCGGCGCTGCGCCTGACTCGGATCCAGCCGGGCCAACCGATCGGTAGTTGAGAGGCAGCAGTTTCTTTTTGTTGCCGTCGCTCTTGCTCCTCCTTGACCGAAGGGCGGTCACTGCGGGAGAATCTAGCGTGAGCCGAGAACACACCTAGAAGGAGTGGTCATGCCCGTCGTAGAAACAAGACCCGCCACCCCATTTGGCCGAATAGCCGCCCTGATTTTTTCGGTATGCTTCGTGGTGCCCGGCTTCGCGGAGACGCCCGAAGAAAAAGGGCTCGCCATCGCGGTAGAAATGGACCGCCGCGATCTCGGCTGGGGAACGACCGAGACCGTCTTGCGCATGACCTTACGGAACCGTCACGGCCAGACGAGTACGCGCGAGCTCAGCATTCAATCCATGGAAATGGAGGATCCCGACCTGGGTGATCGAAGCCTCACGGTGTTCTCCTCACCGAGAGACGTGGATGGGACGGCGTTCCTCTCCCACACAAAAGTGTCCGAACCAGACGATCAATGGCTCTACTTGCCCGCGCTCAAGCGGGTGAAGCGCATCTCTTCGACGAACAAATCGGGATCCTTTATGGGAAGCGAATTTTCCTTTGAGGACTTCGCGTCACAGGAAGCCGGCAAATACACCTACAAGTATCTTCGCGACGAAAGCTTCGACGGACAAGACTGTTTCGTGATGGAGCGGTATCCGGTCTACAAGAACAGCGGCTATACGCGCCAGATTGCGTGGATCGACCAGGCCGAGTACCGTCCCCTCAAGATTGAATTCTATGACCGGAAAGACTCGTTGCTGAAGACTCTCGTGCTCAGCGGTTATCAACAATACAAGGGTCAATACTGGCGGGCGCTCAGCTTGCACATGGAAAATCATCAATCCGGAAAGAGCACCCACTTGACCTTCGACCCGTACAACTTCGACACGGGCCTGACGGAATCCGCCTTCACCTCCAGCCGCCTCAACCGGGCCCGCTAGTAAATGTTCCGCACGGTCCTCTCGGTGCTGACTGCGGTCCTCGGCGCATCTATGTCGGCCACGGCACAGTGGGATATCTCGGGCAGCCTCGAACTCGAACTGCGTATGTTCCCCCAAGCTCCAGCCCATGACGGCCAAGACGACGCCACGTTTTCGCCTTCCGCGGCCTTCCAACCTGAGTTGGTTTACGAGTGGGGGGATGGCAACAACCGCCTCACCTTCGAACCCTTCGCACGCTGGGACGCGGACGATTCCAGGCGAAGCCACTTCGGTGCGCGTGAGGCGAATTATCTCCACCTCGATGACACCTGGGATGTGCTCATCGGGATGTCGCGCGTTTTCTGGGGCGTGACGGAATCCGTTCACCTCGTCGACATCATCAACCAGACGGATTTCGTGGAGGATCTTGACAACGAAGATAAGCTGGGACAACCCATGATCAACCTGAACCTGCTTCGGGATTCCGGGACCTACAGTTTCTTCGTCCTCCCCGGTTTTCGCGAGCGGACCTATCCCGGCGACGACGCACGAAGGCGAAGCCCCGTCGAAATTGACCCCCACAAAGCAACCTACGATTCCGGGGCGGAGAACGGCCATGTGGATTTCGCCTTCCGCTGGTCGCAGGTCTTCGGCGATTGGGATATCGGCCTGTCGCATTTCTACGGAACCAGCCGCGAACCAAGGCTCAAGCCACGGCTGAAGCTCCTCGACGGCGTGTCGCTTCGCCCACACTACGACCTCATCAACCAGACGGGTCTTGATGTTCAATACACGACCGGCGCCTGGCTGTGGAAGCTGGAAGCGATGTCGCGGTGGGGGCAGGGCGGACACTTCTTCGCGGCGGTGGGCGGCTTCGAATACACCCGCTACCAGGTATTCGATTCCGAAGCCGATCTAGGATTCTTGCTCGAATCCCGGATTTCCCATTTGGAAGAGTCATCTTGAGATCCGCCGGCATCGATTAA
>JAPYPO010000377.1 GCA_029937645.1 Candidatus Hydrogenedentota bacterium | reverse complement strand
CGGCATACCGAGATGCCATTTGCCGATGTGGGCGGTGTCGTAGCCTTGTTCTTTAAGGATCTCCGCAATCGTGACTTCGCGCTCGAGGAGATGCATATTCTGGCGACTGCTAATCACATGATAAACACCGGCGCGTATATTATTACGGCCCGTCAGCAACACCGCGCGCGAAGGCGAACACACCGCGCACCCGGAATGAAAATCCGTAAAGCGCATGCCGTTGGCCGCCAGCCCGTCGAGCGCCGGTGTCTTCACCGGACCGCCGTAGCAGCCGATGTCTCGGAGGCCCAAATCGTCGGCCATCATCACGACAATATTGGGGCGCTTCTCGGTTGACTGAGTATTCGTTTCGAGCGTTTCGGCGTCGACGATACCCGTGAGTAGAAGAAACGTCGTGGCCGCCAAGAGTCGTGGAATCACGGTTCTCGCCTGGGTTCTGAAGTCGGTCTTTCTGCTTTTCATTCCGGATTTCCTTTTAGGTGTACTCGATTGTAGACCGCGTAGTAATTACCGGCCAACGGATTTCTCGAACTACCAACTGATTTCTCGAACTATCATGTTCACCCATTGCGGCACCCGCGCTGAAAAAAAAACGCCCCACCGCAACGAAGCGACGCGGACCACAACAAGGCGATTTGACCATATAGGGGGCTGTGCCGAAAGTCAAACCTTGAGCGCGACTGAGGATAAATCAGAGCGCTGCTCTACTGCGTTTTATGCTAATATCAGTCCGTTTCCAAGACCGACAATAAAGGATCACCATCATGCCTACACGTTCAGTTTTGCGCACCGTCGTGCTAACCGTAGCCATCGTAGCGTGTTCCTTCGGGGCCTCTGGGCAGGACCAATGGCGGCGCATCGACCAAACGCAGTATGTTGGCGCCAAAAAATGCGCGGAATGCCACCAGGACTACTTCGATGGCTGGGAGAAAACGCTTCACGCCAAGATGATTCAGCCCGTGGTAGCGGAAGGTCCCGGCAAAACGGTCGTGGCCGATTTCAGCCAGCCGAGTGAGCATCGCGATTTTGAACTCAAGGACGTCAAGTGGGTGATCGGCAGCCGTTGGAAGCAACGGTTTATCGGCGAAATCGATGGCGAGGAGGTCGTCTACCCGACGCAATGGAATGTCAAAGACAAGATTTGGCAGCCCTACCGGGGCCGCGGCGATTGGTGGTACCCCTACCACCCGGATTGGAAAGACCGGTCAAATTTCAAGCTCTGTGCGGGCTGTCACAGCACCGGCGTCGATCACTACACCCAGGATTGGGCAGAACTCAACATTGCGTGCGAGAGCTGTCATGGCCCGGGCAAGGCCCATTCCGAAACTTCCTTGATCGAAGATATTGTGAATCCGGCACGCCTGGACTACGACCGATCCATGGAGGTTTGCCTATCGTGCCACCAGTCCGGCAAGCCGCAAGGCACGGAGTATGCATGGCCCGTTGGCTATCAGCCCGGCCTGAAACTCTCGGATTTCTGGGAAGCCTTCAAGCCGGTGCAAGCCGAAGAGACCTCCGAGTTCTGGAAGAACGGAACGGCCCACAAAAATCGCGTACAAGGAAATACCTATCAGCACAGCAAGATGGAGCGCGAGGGGATTCAATGTAGCGTGTGCCATGACTCGCACGGCTCTCGCCATCTTTCGATGAACACCAAGTCCGCCGCGACCAATGCGCTCTGCCTGATGTGCCACGGACCAGCCAAAGACATCGGACCGGACTATGATGATCTTTCGGAACACACCCACCATGCCGCGACCAGCGTTGGCAGCCGGTGCATCGAGTGTCACATGGTGAAGACCGGCAGAAACGCCGCGCCTCTGGAGTCGAGGAACCACACCTTCAATTTCATTTCTCCTGCGGACACCATTGAATATGGGTCTCCAAACAGTTGCAACGTGTGCCACTCGGACGAAACCCCGGAGTGGGCGCTGGCGCTGGTGAAGGAGTGGTACGAATGAGACACGGAAACCAATAATGATTCACCGCGGAGAGTTTCTTTTGTTGGCACGTTAGTCTCTAACCAACACATTCAGGGGGCCTCGCCGTTGAGGTGCGAAACGTTAGGCAAGGAGGACCTGTATGAACCAGTCTGTGTCGGTCGCAATATGGATCGCGATCTTGATGCTAAGCGGCTTCATGTCCGCCTGCGGGGCGCAGGAAGCAGGGACTGAGAAACCCGTTGCCGGTCGCATATCAGACCGGACCTTCCCTTCCGTATTCCAGGCGTGGAATCAAGCGGACAATTTGAAGGAAGAGCGCGCCGTCACGGAGGCTCGGCACGACCTCATCTTTCACGGCGAAGGATTCTTTGGCTTGCGATGGGATAACGTGCATCGTGGGCTGGCGACCAATTTCACGGCAGCGAGCATTCGAGACGGGCAAAGGCGTCGCCGCGACCTCCTGAGCCGCAATCCGAACCTGGTGTTGTTAATGGAAATTCGATACCGGGACGCCCATTGATCCTATCTCCCGGAAGGGCACAAGTGGTGGCGGCGCAACAAGGAAGGGAAGATAGTTCCGGGATGGGAGGAGGGGGGGGCCTGCAGATGGACTTCTCCAATCCGGAGTACCGGGAGCAAGTGGCCGTCCAGGCGCAGGCCGCCGTGCAATCCGGCGTGGTGGACGGAGTGATGTTGGATTGGTGGAGCGATGACGAGGATCGACTTGCATTGATCAAAGTCCTGCGTCAACGTATCGGAGCGGACGCATTGATACTGGCAAACGCGAATGATCGCCAGACGCCTGAAACAGCCGAATTCATCAACGGCTACTTCATGGAATGCCACCGCAGTCAGACAGTCGAGGACTGGAAACGCATCGCCGACACTCTGGCCTGGGCCGAGAAGAACCTACGGGCCCCCCGGATCAACTGCCTCGAAATCTGGTTCCAGAGGTCCCGCGCCGATGAGAATCTGATGCGGGCTACCACGGCCCTCTCCTTGGTTCTTTCGGATGGCTACTGCCTCTTTTCTGATCCGAATCCGTTGCCGACACCCGATCACCTGCACAATTGGTATCCGTTCTGGGAGCGAACGTTGGGGAGGGCTCTAGCCCCTTACGTGATGCGTGCCGACGGCGCCTTGACCAGGGAATTCACACATGGAACGGCTGTCTACAACCCGATGGGAAACAAGACAGTGACCGTGATTTTCAAAGAGTCGCGAACCAGCAGGGCGACGGGTAAGCGTGGGAGTGTCCACGCCGTTGCAGCAAGCGATGGAGACTTGTTTCTGAAAGATGACGCAGCCCAACCAACTTCTGCTGGCGACGCCGCTACCCACGCCGCGCCAGAGAAGTAACGTAATGCCTCCTAAATCCTTCCCTTTTCGGGAACGTCCTGAAACGGTGGCGTTTGTATGGCCGCCGGATGGCACTCCGCTTGCCCCGAAAAACGTGGGGACGTATTCGGCGAGGTTCACGACGGACCGCGCAAGGAAGTTTTAGGGACAGACTACGAAACTTTTATTTAATCAAGTCCTCTGGCCTATACTGGACTGATGAGCCGAGTTGCCCGAGTCGTTGTTCCCGGATTTCCCCATCACGTGACCCAGCGTGGGAACCGTCGTGCAGATATCTTCGAAAACGATGAAGATCGAGAGGCGTATCTGCGCTTTTTGCGGGAATACTGCGAGAAGCGAGGGCTGGATGTTTGGGCTTATTGCCTTATGTCGAACCATATTCATCTGGTCGTGGTCCCTGAGAGTGAAGCCTCTCTGGGC
Source organism: Candidatus Hydrogenedentota bacterium (assembly GCA_029937645.1). GTDB lineage: Bacteria > Hydrogenedentota > Hydrogenedentia > Hydrogenedentales > JAPYPO01. Next base: position 547 of record JAPYPO010000377.1, on the reverse strand, counting down.
CAGGCGTTGCGTGACGCCCATACGGTCTATGCGATGTATTTCAATTCGCGTACACACATGACCGGGCACGTATGGCAAGGTCGATTTTTCTCGTGCCCCCTTGACGAATCGCACCTGTGGGCGGCGGTGCGGTATGTGGAACTGAATTCGGTACGTGCTGGGATTGTGGAGACAGCCGAGGCCTACCCGTGGTCAAGCGCGGCGGCACACTGCGGGATGGCGTACAACCCGGTGCTGTCGACGGCTTACCCTCCCAAAGGCGTCGTGGGCGATTGGAATGCGTGGTTACGAGATCCCCTGGAGCACGAAGAGGACCAGTTCCGAGCCATTCGCCAACAAACTCACACCGGACGTCCGTGTGGTACGCCCGATTTTCTGAGTCAAGTCGAGAATCTGCTCGGACGTACGCTTCGCCCGAGTCGACGCGGTCCCAAGAAAGGCGCGAAATACGCCAAGAAGAGAAAAGTTTCGTAGTCTGTCCCTAAAACTACTCTCCTAAACCGAGATTACCCATATGGACCCGTCGGCGACCGGAGCCAATGAGATT
>JAPYPO010000376.1 GCA_029937645.1 Candidatus Hydrogenedentota bacterium | reverse complement strand
ACAGAGAAAACAAACCTCGTCCTGGAGCTTGGAAGCCACCCGCCTACTCGACAGGGCGTGCATGACATCCCACGCCGTAAAGAAAAGGATAAAGGGTAAGACGGTGAGCGTGGAGACGGCAAAGACTATGGCGGGATAAGAGAGCAATCTGAGATGAAGCTGGGAACCGCTGAGCGGCAGGAGTCGGCATGCTCGGAGGGGCGGGGTATAAATGAAGCTCATAAAAATTAGGACCCAAGATAGGAGGAACAGGAAAAACACGCCGTCCGGGTGTTCGAAAACGAAGAAATCGGGACTCGTCAGAATTCGCGCGTACGCGCCGAAAACCGCCTGTGTGAGCGGCCACATTCTGATGGTCGAGAACGGGAGTGAGAGGCTGCACAGTATCAAGGTGGCCACGAAAACTATACGCGCTGCACGCGTGTAACTACCGACGAATCCAGGGGATCGCCATACCGTATCGCTCGGGGCTATGGGAGCCGGGGGCAACTCCTTCCGTGGATTCTTCAACCCGAAGGACTCGAACAGATAGACGAGGGAATGCCGGTTGCGAAAGCTGAGGCCCGTCATCCCCAGGGCGATAACAATGAATGCGGCGTCGCGAATCCGTAGGTCGGGCCAACGCTCGAACGCCCGGAACTGCAAGACCAAGATCAGGCCAAAGCAACATGTCGCAAAAAGAATGGATCCATTTAGTTTGAGGTCGAGTTTGTGTGGCTCGCGCGCTCCCGCGTAGCGGGCGGCCAGTGCGTCGATAGTCTGTACGAAGAGACACGCTATGCCGGTCGAGCAAATGCTTGCCAGCATGGTCTTGGTCAGTGATATGGTGGGCCCATCGAATTCGAGCATTTCCGAAACGCCAATGAATAGGACAATGGACGCGCCGATGGTTATGAGCAGACTCGGGATGAGTACGCACTCTATCCACAGGGTCATGGCAATGGCGCTCCGTCGGACTGGGAGAGCGAGGGCGACGCGGAGCCATTTTTCGCCGATCATCACCATGGGGAACATGATCCCTAAGAGCGCAAGGAAATAGCCGAGGTGTGCGAAAAAGATAGTGGCCGCATGGGAACAGAGGACGACGAGTCCTATCAGCCGCACAAGTAGATCTGCAGAAAGGCCGTCTCTTTGCACCCATACAACGATATGAGTTTCGTCATCGAGCAATGAAGCACCGAAACGTAGCGCTGCCAACCCCACAAGACACCCCAGTATGGTACCGCCGAAGCGTCGAAAGTACTCTTTAAACAGGAGCATCATGGGCTCAATCCTTTACTAAGGCGACGAAAAGTTCTTCGAGCGTGACGGGTGAATCGGCAATGACGCCATCGACTAAAGCACAATTTTTCCTTGCTCTTGTTGGAGGCTGACGCGATACGCGGGCGAGGCGTAGGCAATCACCCGGTACCAGATCACATTGCCGAGCACGAAGAATAGCGAGCCAAGTATCACGAGTGTCGAGGGTGTATGCGCAATTGTTTCCATGAAATCGAGCAGAGTTACTCCGAAGAAGAAGAAGGCGGAGCCGAATCCTACGCATATCAGTATTATTGTCACCTCCAAAACTTTATCGGTGAACAATGCTGGTATCCCGGTGACGAAGACTACAAAACCGAAGGCTAAATATAGAATCGCGAGAGCGTGCGCGACATTCCATACCGAGCAGAAGAGGACAAAGGGCAGGACGGTGAGCATGAATACCCCGAAGATGATCGCGGGGAAAGCAAGCAAACGGAGATATAGCTGAAAGGCACTATGCGGCAACACTCGACAAACTCGGAGGGGCGGCGTACACATGAAACTCATAAGAATTAGGAACCCAGAGAAGAGGAAAAATATAAGCACGCCTTCCGGGTGAGTCGTGGCTCCGAGAAACATATCCATCAAGTCCCACATGAGCGCGCCCGACACCGACATTGGGAGCCACTGCATTTTGACGGTGGAGAACGGGAGCGAGAGGCAGCACATTACAAGCGTGGTCGCGAGAACCAGGCGTCCTAGGCGCGCGTAACTACCGGCAAAGCCGGGGACTCGCCATACCGTATCGCGTGGGGTTTCGGGAGGCGAGAGCGCCTCCTTCCGTTTACGCGTTACCCGGAAGGACTCAAATTGGTGTACGAGGGATTGCCGATTGAAGAAGCTGAGGGCCGTCATCGCCAGGGCGATTCCGAAGAGAAGTAGGTCGTGGGATCGCAGGTTCGACCAGCGCTCAAACACAAAGCCTAGGAGAATCAGGAATAGAAAGAAACACAACGTAGTGAGAACGATGGATGCATCTCGCTTGAGGTTGGGTTTGTGTGAATCCGGTGTTCCCGGGTAGCGAGCAGCTAGCGCGTCAATGGTCTGTATGTAGAGACAAGCAATACCGGTAAAGCACATGCTTGTCACCAAAATCTTAGCAAGTGATACGGTGGGCCCCCCCTCCAACGCAAGCGCGTTCCATGGGTCGATTGCTAGGATAATCAACACGGCAGCAGTTACGAGAAGGCTCGGGAAAAGCACACACTTTATCCACAGGGCCAGTGCGATGGTTCTTCTTGAGACGGGCAGTCCTAAGGCCACGCGGGGCCATTTTTCTCCGACCTCCGCCATAGCCATCATGAAGCCGCCGAGCGCTACGATATAGCCGGTGTCCCCGATAAGGTGCGTGGCCGCCATGGAGTATACGAGCACAACGAGCAACACCCGTTCGAGTATACCTGCATCACGATCACCGGCGCCTACCAAGAGGGATACCTGTGTATCTTCGGAAATAAAAATGGTGAGCAGGCGAAGCACCGCCACCGCCACAAGAAAGGCCAGGATTGCCCGGCCGTAACGCCGAAAATAGTCTTTGAGCAGAAGCGTCATGGGCTCAGTCCTTTACCAACGCGACGAAAAGTTCTTCGAGGGTGACGGGCGAATCGGCAAGATCGGAGGCTCCGCGCTCGACGAGGCTTTGCAGGGTGTCTCGATGGGTGTCAACGAGCGCACGGCATCGGCCGCCTTCATTTTTCTGCACAACGAGGCCCTCTACCTCGCTCAGATCGGTGGTGGGTCCCTCAAGGAGCAGACTTCCCTGGTGAAGGATGCCGATGTGGTCGGTGAAGCGTTCGATGTCGTCGAGGTTGTGCGACGAAATGAAGACGGTTCGGGATTCGTCCTGCACGGCCTCGAGTAGTTCAGCGAAGATTTCTTGTTTGGAAATGGCGTCGAGTCCGGCGAGAGGCTCGTCGAGCAGCAACAACGGTGGGCGATGCGACAGGGCGAGGACGAGCCCCAGTTTCGTTCGCGAGCCGAAGGACAAAGTCGAGATGCGATCCTTCCATCCTATCTTGAGGCGTTCGAGCAGGCTCTCGCAATAGTCGTCGTCCCAATCGTCGTAGAAGCCGCGCATGAAGGAGATGAGTTTGTCGACCTTGCCCCAGGCGTTGAAGCTGAGATCGAGGCTGACATAACCGACCTTGCTCTTCATGGCGGCTTCTTGCTCGATGTGATCGAGGTCGAGGACTTCGATACGGCCCGCGTCCATTCTCCCCATGCCCATGATGAGATTCATCGTGGTGGTCTTGCCTGCGCCGTTCGAGCCGACATACCCGTAGATGGCGCCTTTCGGGACGTCTAGATCGAGCGGACCCAAGGTGAAGCTGCCGTAGGTCTTTTTCAGTCCGCGAATTTTCAGGGCAAGGTCGGCCATCACTTAAGACTCCTCATGCAAGATTCGTTTCACCACTGCTTCCAGCTCCGCCGGACTCAGCCCGGCCTCCTGTCCTTCACGCAGGGCGCTGCGCAACAGGGACTCGGCTTGATTGCGCTTGACCTCGCGGCTACGCGCCGCTCCGTTCTCCGAGACAAACGTCCCGAGCCCCTGCTTGCGGAAGATGATCCCTTCCTTTTCCAGATCCTCGTACGCGCGCTTCACCGTGATCACGCTGACGAGCAGGTCCTCCGCCAAGGCCCGAAACGAAGGCAGCGCCGCGCCGGGATCGAGGCGTCCGTCGCTCAATTCGCGCTTGATACCCTCGATAATCTGACGGTACAAGGGCGCTTTGCCCGCAGAAGTAATGGGCGCCAGGGTCAATTTTTGCTTTGCTTCATTCAAGATACAGTGTATATACACTATATACTGTTATTTGTCAATGGGCGAACCTTGGGAATCATTGCTGAGATTTGATGAGTCAATAGCGGAGGCCCCATGGCCAATTCACTCAGGCAAGGCCCAAGAGTCCAGCCGATAGGCCCGTTCTTGCTGCGGGAGCACAAGATATTAACCGAGATTACCCATATGGACCCGTCGGCGACCGGAGCCAATGAGATTG
>JAPYPO010000375.1 GCA_029937645.1 Candidatus Hydrogenedentota bacterium | reverse complement strand
GAGAATAGGTTGTGGAATAGTAATTACGAATACTGGAGAATTACTTTCTTAACAGAGAGCGTTAGCGACCGCGGCAATCTCGTATTCGCAAATAATTTGCCTTGAAGAGATTGCCGCGTCGGCGGAGCCTCCTCGCAATGACAGGTTAGGTGATTCGCCATTGGAAACTCGGGAAAAACGGGCCTGTATGATTTGCTTGCGACGATTCCGCTCTACGATTTACCGCCAAATTGCGTTATTCGCTCGCCCTCTATAGAATTCGCTGCGGCTGCGGATTTGGGGTGCCAATTTTTTGGGGTCGATCGCTTTACCAAAACAACTAACGCGGGCGTCGTAAATAATTGCCCTCGCTAAGGAGAACCACCTTGGACCTATCGTTCGGAGAAAAATACGACACCTTCCGCCAGACGGTGCGAAAGTTCATTGAGGAAAACGCGCACCTGGCTCCTACATCCGCGGATGCGGATAAGGATGGGGATCACGCGAAGGCCAAATCCTGGCAACGAACGCTCATTGACGCCGGATACGCCGCCCGCACCATTCCAAAGAAGTATGGAGGCGCTGGCTTGGATCCCGATATCCTTGAGTCTCGGATTATGGCAGAGGAATTCGCGCGGGCTCAGGTTTCGCCTGGACTGGGCGGCGGGGGGATCTCCTTCCTTGTCCCCGTGCTGCTGGAGAAGGGGACCGACGAGCTAAAAGAGCGATTTTTACGTCCAACGATACGCGGCGAGATGACGTGGTGCCAAGGGTATTCGGAACCGAATGCCGGCAGCGATCTCGCCAGCCTATCGACGCGCGCGGATCTCGATGGCGACGAGTGGGTGATCAACGGCCAGAAGATCTGGACGAGCGCGGCGAAAACTTCGAACTGGATGTTTCTCCTGGTCCGAACGGAGCCGGAAGCACCCAAGCATCACGGGATCAGCTTTCTGCTGCTTCCGACGGATACGCCGGGCGTCGATATTCGTCCGCTCAAAACGATGACAGGCGAGTCGTTCTTCAATGAAGTTTTCTTCACCGACGCGCGTGTTCCGAAGGATCAGATTCTCGGGCAGCGCGGCGAAGGCTGGGCTATCGCGAACGCGATTCTGCGTCACGAGCGCAATTCCCTAGGCGATCCCGATATTTCGCTAAAACGGCTGAATACGCTTACCGAACTGATGCAGCATGAAACCGTGGATGGGCAGCGGATCATCGACAACGCCGCATACCGTGACCGTTTGATGCAAATCCAAGGGCGGATCATGGCGTTGCGGTTCAACGATCTGCGTTTGCTGAGCGCGACGATCAACAAGGTGGATGTTCCGCTTGCCACGATGATCGTCAAGTTGCAGGGGACCCGGCTGCGCCACGATCTTGAAGGCCTGGCGGTGGATGCGCTGGGCGAACTCGGAATCTTGTACGAGGACAGCCCCTACCTGCGGGATCACGGATCCTGGCAGCACGACTATATGTATTTCTTGGGCCTGATGATCGGCGGCGGCACAACCCAAATTCAGAAGAATATTATCAGCGAACGAGGTCTAGGCATGCCCCGGGAGCCACGGCCCGCGTAGTGCGATTTAGCCACAGAGGGCACAGAGATCGAAAATCCATCTCTGTGCCCTCTGTGAACTCTGTGGCTAAAAAAACAAAAGCGCGGTCGCCCACCGGCCTTGAAACAGCCTCTACGAGTCTCCGGTGGGCAATTGGCTGAAGGGCAATTTCTTGTCCACGCGGATATCCGGCGGCAGGCCGAGCACGCGTTCCGCAATGATGTTCATGAGGATTTCGTCCGTACCTCCCGCGATTCGCGCGCCTGGAGAGGTAAGATAGGCATCCTGATACGCCGAGTCCTCGACCGCTCCACCGTCCATGAGCACCCCGCCCATCTCCTGGAGGTCCATGCCGAAGGATGCGATTGCCTGACGCTTCTTCGCCGTGATCAGCTTGCCGATGGAAGCCTCGGGGCCTGGCGTTTGTCCGCGTGACAACGCCGTCATCGTGCGGAACTTGGTCAGGCGAAAGCCTTCCGCCTGTACGTACCAATCCGCCAGTTTTTCCCGAAGGGAGGCGTCCTTGATCGCCGGACCACTTTCCAATTCCGTAGCGCAAACGGTATCGAAAATTTGGTCAAAATCCGGAGGCGGCGCCCCGCCTACGGCCAGACGCTCATTCATCAACGTTGTCAGCGCAACGCTCCAGCCGTCGCCGACTTGGCCGAGTCGCTGCGCATCGGGGATGCGCACGTCGCTGAAAAAGACTTCGCAGAAATTCGACTCGCCTGAGATCTGATTAATGCGGTTGATCGAGATGCCGGGCGATTTCATGTCGACAAAGAAAAATGTCAGCCCCATGTGTTTGGGAATAGTGGGATCGTGCCGCGTGACCATAATGCCGTAATCACAAAAATGCGCGCCAGTCGTCCAAACCTTCTGTCCGTTAATAACCCAGTCGTCGCCGTCCTTCACCGCGCGCATGCGCAGTCCCGCCACGTCGGAACCGGCCGAGGGCTCCGAGAATAACTGGCACCAGACTTCGTCGCCCCGGCGCATCTTCGGTAGATAGCGGGCCTTTTGTTCCTCGCTGGCGTACTTCATCATCACGGGGCCGGCCATGCCGAGGCCTATCCGGAACACGTGGCCGGGCAAGGGATGCTTGCGCTCTTCTTCTTCGTAGACCAGCAATTCCATCGGCGTCGCGCCGCGCCCGCCATATTCTTTGGGCCATAACAGGCAGGCGTAACCGGCGTCGGCTTTGCAGGCTTGCCACGCTTGGGAGAGCTTGAGCGCCTCGGGATCACCGCCATCGTCAGGTGCTTCGAGGCCTTCGGTACTGAAATTCCGCGCGTTTTCCGCGAGCCACTCTCGCGCCTCTGCCCGGAATACTGCTTCCGATTGGCTGTCGTCAAAATCCACAGGGGTTCTCCTAATTCCGGGGGCTAGGCGCTTCGTTGCGCTTCGAGATTGGTGATGAGACGGTTTTTCCAGACCCGCGCGCTGCCCAGGCATAGGGACAACAGTTTGGCGCGGCGGTAATAGAAGTGGCAATCGGCTTCCCAGGTGAAGCCCATGCCGCCGTGAATCTGAATGTTTTCCTTCGATGCGAAGTGGTAGGCGTCTGTTGCGCTGACACGTGCGCTCGCCGCGGCGACGGGCAATTCCGGGGCATCGGTAGAGAGAGCCCAAGCGCCGTAGTAAGCATTCGAGCGGGCCAATTCGTTTTTCACGTACATATCCGCCATCCGGTGTTTGAGCGCTTGGAAGGATCCGATGGGGCGTCCAAAGGCATAGCGGCCAATCGAGTACTCCCGCGCCATCCGCATGCAGGTATCCGCGCCGCCGATCTGCTCGAAGGCAATCAATACAGCCGCGCGGTCCAATACGCGCTCCAACACATCCCAATTGTCGCCGTCGCCCAATACCGTCGCGGGGGCGTCTTTGAAGCTGACCTTCGCGTGGGAGCGGGTTGGGTCGAGGGTCGCCAAGGCGTCGCGCGAAACGCCATCGGCGCTTAGGTCAACCAAGACGAGTGAAACGCCGCTTCCGCTCTTCGCTGCGACAACGGCGAAATTCGCGATGTCGCCATCGGGCACGGGGATTTTCGTACCGTTGAGTTTTCCGCCGTCGAAGGTGACCGCTATCGTGTCCGGGTTGGCGACGCGTGGGCCTTCGGATAACGCAAGCGTTCCAATGAGTTCGCCGCCGGCGAGTTTCGGCAGGTATTCCTGTTTTTGCGCGTCATTTCCGCCCAGCAAGATGGCCTCCGTCGCCAAATAGACCGACGACGAAAAAGGCACGGGGGCCACGACTTTTCCGATTTCTTCGGCGATCACACAAAGCTCCAGGTAGCCGAACCCGATGCCTCCGTATTCCTCGGGAAGCGCCACGGCGGGCCAGCCCATTTCGACGACACCCTTCCACAGGTCTTCGGCGTAGGCTTCGTCGCCTTCGAGAATGCGGCGGACCACGGAAATGGCGCATTGTTCTTTGAGGAACTTTCCGGCGTGTTCCTTCAGTTCTTTTTGTTCTTCAGAAAAATCGAAATTCATGTACTCTCCTCAATCGTCCGCAGTTCGGACTCTGACCCTTCCTGAGATCTGGGAAGCCATCGATATCCCCCCCCCCAAACCAGGTCAGTTTAACGAATAACGCGCTCCAGGTCGAGTTCGGAGGATTGAGCGCGGATAGCAAGTAGTGTGTTGGTTCATCGTTGAGCTGGCTGTTAAGGACGTCGTTCTCAAGATCGCCACAAAAAGGGACGGCATAGGGACGGTGTTAACTTTTTCGCCCGACCAGGATTCCTCCGATAACATCCCCCTTGATCCCCCTTCAAAGGGGGACTTTAGGCGATGTTCGAG
>JAPYPO010000374.1 GCA_029937645.1 Candidatus Hydrogenedentota bacterium | reverse complement strand
CATCTTCCGCGTCCCAGGTGGAGTCGTCCTCTTGAGAGCGGACTTCGATGGCATCGATGATGCCGGCCTTCTCGAAGGCCTTGTTCCACTCAAGAATGGCCTCGCGTACGACGGGGCGGTACTCATAGGGGACGGATTTTTCGATATGGAAAACGATGGGCCTCTTGGGCGGCGAGATCTCGGCGCGCGGGTCGGCCTTTTCGATGTGCCACCGGTTGATGTAGCGGACAAAGGGCTGTTGCGATCCTTTGATTGAATAGTCTTTTTTTACGGTCAGAAAATGGCCGACTCGTTCGTCCGCCATTCTCGGTCTGTAGCCGGTGTTGGGAACTTTCGAGAAGCTAAAAAATGTGTTGATCGGAATCGCACGGGCGTCGGCGACCGTGCGCAAATCGCGGGCGCTGCTGCCGCTGTAGGTGGCGGCCACTTCAAGGTTCATGTTCTCGGGAAACAACTTTATCGGGCCCCAGGTGGTTCGGCTGCGATCCAGACGGTACCCACCGCCCACGGTGGCCGATAATTGGTTGCCGACCATCATGTAGTCGGTGAATAGGAAGTCGGTCAGGTTGACCAAGTAGGTTCCGCCTGTTTTTCCCTTAATGTTTAATGCGGCGATGATGGAATCGCCGAAGCCTTCGTCTACGGCAGATTTGATGGGGGATTTGGGTTGGGCCATGTGACGGACGTTCTCCTCGACGAGGAAGACTTTCTTGTCCGCCAGCTTCCAATACATGAGGGATTCCCACACGGTCATGCCGGCGACGAGCGATCCTTGGCCTACGCCCCGGGCGATGCTCGCGCTGAGCATGAACGGGCGGTTCATGGCAGAGGCCGGAATCTCGGCGTAGAGCGCGTCGTCTTTCTTGTAAAGCTGCAGGAAACCTTTCGGCAGCTTTTGGGCCTTCTTGACGACATCGGCAATCGACGGGAAGTCGGGTTTTGACGGCGCGGTCGGTTTGCTGGGTGGTTTGGTCGCTTGGGCGGAAGCGGTCCCGGTCGTTATGAAAGCGGTCCCGGTCATTATTGCGAGCGCCAGAAAGCAGACGAGTGCTCGATATATCATGCCATTTCTCCTTCGTTCTGAATGGGTTTATATGGGTGTGTATTTGCGCCTCGACGCATGGAAAGACCATACCCAATCCCCTTGCGTGGTTCCACCTCAATGGTGTCCCTATTTACACTGACAGAGGGGTTAACTCAGTCCAAATGGGCGTAATTCTTGCGCCTCTAAGTGTTTATCGGCATGAATCGCGATAAGTTAATGAGGCATCCCCGCGTCTCTGTGGTGAATCTACACTTCAATTTACAGCGAAAATGGTTTTGTGTTAGCACGGAGACTGTTTTTCTGGCGCACCTTTTTGCTCACGTTTCTCTGGAGCCTCGGCAGGGTTACGGCTCTGCAGCGCTTTCGAATTTTACAGTTGATGAATCAGGGGCATTCCGGGGCAGGGAACCTGAAAGCGAAGAAGCGAGGTTCCGTCGAGGCTGCCCATATAGGCCGTTTGGAGATTGTCACCACCGAAGCAAATGTTTGTGGGGCGTCTTAGTTTTTTGCCCTCGGGATCGTGAAGGGCGATGACGACTTCTTGGTCGGGCGTGATGACGGCCAACGTGTTAATGGACACGAGCGGAACCCACAGGTTTCCGGCGCTGTCGAAGGCGACGCCATCGGGGAGTGCGTCGTCGCCCAGATCGGGGCCGTACTGTTCGGCTCGGTCGATGGTCCCGTCGTCATGGATACGGTAGCGTAGTATGCAATGCCCCTGGGTTTCCGCGACGTAGACGTATTCTTCTTTCTCGTCCAGGGTGACGCCGTTGGCGAAGCGAATGCCTTCGGCGAGCACACGCGATTCCCCGCCTTCGATGACATAGAGGGATCCATCGGGTATGGGGAACCGGGCGGCGTCGATGTGGCGATCAAGATCCGTGGAGTTGGTGACCCACAATCGTCCTTGTTTGTCGATGAAGGGGAAATTGGGGCAGGCCGCCCGCTTGCCGCCCATGGTGTCGCTAATGAGTTCGTGCCGGCCATCGGGAAACAGGCGTTGCACTTCGCCCGAACCGATGTTGGCAATCACGACGGAGCCATCGCGGCTTAGGCAGATGCCGTTGGGCATGCCTCCCAGATCCCCAAGAGTCTCGGAGTTGCCGTTCGAGTCAATCCGCGTACACGCGCCTCGGCCGTCAGCGCACCAAATGGATCCCTCACGCGAGACCATGACGCCTTCGGGCCGATTAAGCTCGCTGCCAAAGAGTTCGACATCGTCTAAAGACAACTTGAGATTCATGGGCTCCAACCTTCCGTTTGATACCGTCTATTATTGGTGAAAAGAATGTCTTCTAACGCGCGCGTGTGATAGGGTCAGCCCCCGTCGAGGTCGTGCTTGGCGCTTATTCTACACCTTGGCGTACCGCGACTCACTAGATAGAATGGACCGACCGGCTCGGATCGCATGTTGCGTAGGTTAGACTGTGATCAGAAACGAAATCGTAGCCCAGAGCTGCATACAAAAGGAGCCGGTAATGTCTGTACAGGAGACTATCACGTTTGTGGAAAAAGGAGGATTCGCCACCCGCAGCCGTGCCGTCGGACACAACTCCCAAGTTAGGCGCTCTCACCCCGTCTGCTTTAATCACACCACAAGCCACCCTATACAATGAATGACAAGCAATCCATGGACGCACGGCATCTGGCGGTATTGAATTCGCTTGACGGCGCCGCCGGATCGCTGGGTGGAGTCGAGCCTATTCTTCAGGGCGCGCACAAGGACGTGGTGGCCGACAATCCAACGAAATGCTACGTCTTGAATGGGGCGGGCGAGCGCACGGGCGTCTTGATTCTGTCGAACGATGTAGATCCCGGCTTCGTCGCGGACTCCGTTAAGAGAGCCGCGCTTGCTAAAGAGGCTCTTGGGGAAAAGCTCGGCAGTGTCATTTTAGATCCGCTTAGGGCAGGCGTCCACTCCGGGCTCAGTTTCGCGGTGTGGTCCCTTTGCGGCGAATTAAGTTCCCGTCGCGTGTTGCGGTTCTTTCAGAAGCGGGCGCTGGCCGGACGCACCCTGAAATGGATGAGGGCGATGACCGCGCATACGATGGCGATGGTTGAACCCGGCGCGTTGGATTCGGCCTATGTCGTTCCTCTCAGACGCATCCAGGATGAGGCCCGGCTTGGCCCGGATATTCGCGATGCGGCCGCGCAGGGCATCGAGCGGCTGCGTTCAGGATTGTGGCAGCCTCGGGTGGCGCTCGAACACGGCGATTTGTGGCTCGGGAATTTTCTCTTGCCCGCGAAAGCGGCAGGGACGTCGTCGGAGCATGGATTCGTGGTCATTGACTGGAAGGGCTCAAACGTGGCGGGCTATCCCGTCTACGACCTGCTGAGGCATTCCCGATCATTCCGATTGAGCGCGCGGCTGTTGCGGCGAGAACTGCTTGCGCACTCGGACATCTTGTCGTGCGATCCATCCGATCTGCGGTTTTACCTTCTCGCATCGCTGGGAGACATCGGCCTGAACCTTGAGCACTTTCCCGTTGAACGATACCTCGCGATGTGCGAGTTACTCGACGCGTACTTGAAGAAAAATATCTAGTTCCTGTTGCGGAATAGGGGTTTCAGCGCGGAATAAGGATGACGGCGTAGGTGCCGCTCGAATATAGTTTGGAAGTAATGAGAAATGACAGGCAAGAACACATGCGGTTTTACGCTCGCCGAGGCGGTCATCGTGGTCATTGTGATCGCGGTACTCATGGTGAGCCTCGTCCCGATCCTGCGGGAGCGAGAGCAGCAGCGGCTTGCCGCGTTGGCGGATGCGGAGCCGTGGGAGGTCTTCGAATTTCGCGCGGTGTCTGTGCAGGATTCGTTTCCCGAGGGTGACGCGATCGCGGTACGCTGCGAGGTTGTTAACCCGACGAACTATCCACTGGCCCTGCCGAAGCGGCTACGGGAGTTTTTTCTCACGTTCGAGGATTCGGATTTTGTCGTGGGCAAGAAGATCGGGATCTCCTCTGTAATTTCAAGAACGCCCATCGCTCCGGGCGAGTCGGTGCGCTTTGAAGTAGAATTCCGGGTTGATGGGATTGGCGACGTTGACCTGCGGGTCGTATTTTGGGGTAGGGAATCTCCGTTCACGACGATCGGCGCTGTGACCAACGCAATGCAGTCACTGGCGTTGGGCATATTGCCCAAGGGCTCGAAGCGGCTTCATTCCAACGCGATTCGATTATTCATTGATGCGAAGGAGGGGACTTCTGCTTCAACCTTTGATGAGATTGTGGCCGAGGCCACCTGGTTAGAGCATTTTAACTTTATATAGCTACGATGTTATACTTGCTCTATGAGGCCAA
>JAPYPO010000373.1 GCA_029937645.1 Candidatus Hydrogenedentota bacterium | reverse complement strand
ACGATGATGGACTTTCCCGCGCCTGTTTCACCAGTGAGTACGTTGAAGCCCGGCGCGAATTCCACTTCCACGTCGTCGATCAGCGCGTAATTTTGAATCCGGAGAGTCTGAAGCATCAGTCGATAATCAGCGTGGAGGCATCATCCATTGGAGTCAAGATAAAGCAGAAACTCCCGGTTTCCCGCGGGCCCGAGCAAGGGCGAGGGTAGCACACCGAGCGGCACGAAGCCCAACCCTTCGGCAAAGGCTGTCACCACTTCGATCACCTCATCGTGCAGGGCCGAATCACGCACGACCCCCCCTTTGCCCACCTGCTTCTTCCCCGCCTCAAACTGAGGCTTGATCAGGGCGACGCCCTTCGCGCCCTTCGCGAGAATCGCCTGAAGCGGCGGCAGGACCAGGCGAAGCGAGATGAACGAGCAATCCACCGTGAAGAACTCCGGCTCGTCCTCCAAATCACCCTTTACCACATTACGGATATTCGTGCGTTCCATGACCACCACCCGCTCATCTTGCCGCAGCTTCCAGTCGAGTTGGCCGTACCCCACGTCCAACGCATATACCTTCGACGCGCCACGTTGGAGCAGACAATCCGTGAACCCGCCCGTCGAAGCGCCCACGTCGATGGCAACGAGGCCGGCGACATCCAACCCGAAGCCCGTCATGGCCCCTTCAAGCTTTTCCCCGCCCCGGCTCACGTAGCGCGGCCCCTCATCGATCACCAACACAGCGGCCTGGTCGATGGACTGCCCAGGCTTTTTCAGGCGTTCTCCGTCTTCGTTCCTGACCCGGCCCGTGTGGATGAGCCCTTGGGCCTTGGATCGAGAAACGCCCGCGCGTTCCTGGACAAGAATATCGAGACGGACCTTTCCCATCGATTCAATCCGTGCGAGATTCGAGCAGGGCGATAGCCTGAACGCTAATCGCTTCGCCGCGGCCTTCAGGGCCCACGCCCTCGTTCGTCTTCGCCTTTACCGAAACATCCGCGATATCCAAGTCGAGGTATTTCGCGAGGCGGGCGCGAATCGCGTCGATGTGGGGGCTCAGCTTAGGCGCCTGCGCGATGACGTTCGCATCGACATTGACGATCCTATAGCCTTCCTCACGAATCTTCTCCGAGATCATGCCCAAGAGAGCCATACTGTCCGCATCCTTATAGGCGGGATCCGTATCGGGAAAATGGCGGCCAATGTCGCCCAGAGCCGCAGCGCCCAGCAACGCGTCCGTGATCGCGTGAGCCAAAGCGTCGCCATCCGAATGGCCCGCGAGCCCCTTCTCAAAAGGGACGTCCACCCCGCCAAGGATGAGCGGTCGTCCCGCCTCTAATCGGTGCAAATCATAGCCCAATCCGATGCGCATCACGGGCGATCCGCCGATACCGGTTTGAGCCGGAAGCGTTCATCGTGTTCCATCAGAAAGGCTGCATACGCAAGGTCGCCCGGCGTGGTAATCTTGATGTTTTCCCGTGAGCCTTCCACCAGCTTTACGGTTCCCCCCGAAGCGCGAACCAGCGTCGCGTCATCCGTAGCCGTCCAGTTATGCTCTGCCGCTCTCCTATGCGCCGCGCGAACGACCTCCACCCGAAAGGTTTGAGGAGTCTGGCATGACCACAACTTGCTGCGGTCAGGTGTTGGCTCTAGAAATCCTGAATCGTCGCTGCAAAGAATGGTATCTACACATGGAATCGCGACCGTAGCGGCCCCGACCTCCTCCGCGCCGCGAATAGACTCGCGGATAGAGTCGTGGCCGACAAAGGGCCGCGCCGCGTCATGGATGACCACCACTTCGGTCGAAGAGTCCAACGCTTCCAATCCGTTCCATACCGACTGCTGGCGTTCGTGACCGCCATCGACAAGTTGGAACGCTCGGCCCGGAAACGCGTCGTCCAGCACCGTGCGGAACACGGATCGGGATTCCGGAGCAATTACGATAACGGCCGACTCAAGAAGACCCAGCGATTCGAAGCGCGCGAGTGTTACACACAGCAGCGGTTCGCCGCCGATTTCAACCAGGGCCTTCGGAAGGCCTTGCCCGAGCCGTTCCCCTTGGCCCGCAGCGGGGACCATTAATTGCGCCTTCATCTCAAGTCTTTCGCGAAGTTCGGCACGCGCGCAAGCATTACGTTGCTACAGAACCCAGCTTCGTGAATATCATCCGGCCCGCCGCCGTCTGCAAGACGCTCGTCACGACCACCGACACATTCTTGCCCAAGTAACTTCGTCCGCCGTCCACCACAATCATAGTGCCGTCATCAAGAAAGCCTACACCCTGCGTGGGCTCCTTGCCTTCCTTGACAATCTTTACCTCGAATTTCTCGTCCGGCAACACCGAAGGCTTCAGCGAGTTGGCCAAGTCATTGAGATTCAATACTTCGATGCCTTCTATTTGCGCTACCTTATTCAAATTGAAATCGTTCGTGATCACCTTCGCATTCAAATCCCGCGCCAGCGTCATCAGCTTCCCGTCTACTTCCTTCACGTCGACCGGATCGTCGTCAATCACCTCTATTCGAACGGCGTGCTCCCCTTCCTGCATGGCCTTGAGGATGTCCAGGCCACGCCGCCCTTTCGCCCGCCGCAGATCATCCGCCGAATCGGCAATATTCTGAAGCTCTTTGAGAATGAACCGGGGGACAATGAGCGTACCTTCGAGGAAGCCGGTCGTTACGACATCGGCAATACGCCCGTCGATAATAACGCTCGTGTCGATAAGCTTCGGGTTCCCATATTGAATCGTCTGCCGTTTCACGGCAGTGACCAGCGACCGCCAATTCGACGACATGGTCATTCCCAGAGAGATTCCGGCAAATCCGAACAGAAGCACGAGGCTGGACGTAAGAAAGAAGTGAAGCTGCAGATCATCCGGTGGTAAGTAGAGCATGAGGTAGCGGGCAAAGAAATAGCCCAGCATCATTGAAAACGCCAAGGCAATGAATACGGGCGCGAGCCGCTCGAAAAGATCTTGCGTCACAAAGAAGAGTGCCACCAAGACGAAGCCCGCCGCGAGGCCTCCGAGAATGCCGCCGAGAATTTTCCAGGTGATTTCGGTCGACGGCGCGAGTTCAATGGCGCTTTCCGCCTGCTCGAACTCAAGCATTAGGAGATAATTGGCCCAGACCGTGCCCATGGCGATACAAGCCAGCACGAATAACACGCGAATGATTTTGAGTGTCACGTTGCCTCCCTCAATGTGGTCTCACGAGCGCTGCTCCAAATCTGATTCTTGTAACCCGATGCTACTATCCTCTGGATTATATCCCAAACCAGCTAGGCGCATTCAAAGCCGACATCCAGGCCAATCCAGGTCTGCCTCTCCGTTGCAGTCGTCTCAACAGCAAATACCTTAACAGTTCAGCACCCCGAGCCGAAAGTAGTTTATCAAAGAAGCTTAGATTGAACTGAAACACCTGAATGTGGGATCGCCGCCCTCGGCGGTCTTTCGAAGGCGCTCGGTAGAAGAGCAGCTTTAGGATTACGAGTGATTCCCAAACGTTGCAAGATTCTAGCCGTAGGCGCTTACGTTGACTTCTTCTTGCCCGATTCCTCCGGTGGTTTCTCCGGTGCCGGTACGCCGACCCCATGAATGATGGCACCCACCAACGCGCCCACGCCCACCAAGATGGCCAGCACGGCCGTCACCGCTGGCCGCGCGGTTTCCTCAACGAGTTGCGTGTTGCCTACGACAAATAACACCACAAACAGCGCTACGACCGCGATGGCAAAGGATGCAATTTCGATAGCAAGCAAGGTTGTTCTGAGGTTCATTCTGCGTCTACTCCACGATCCACGATAGTAGCGAATCCTCGGTCGCCAGAGGAAGAAATTCAATTCCAGACCACGCCATCCGGACAAAGAAAAACTTTTCCGGCGGTGCTCAAGAGGCGATAATAACAGAGATCGCTCCTTTTCTCTGAAGAGCCAAGCGCTTCCGATAAACCATGGAGGTTCCCATGTCTTTGAAAGGCCTGACCCAACCCGAAAAACGTATTGTACTGATCCTGGTGGGCGTGTTTCTTATTATAGCCCTGGGCGCGTGTGTAATTCTCGCCCTGTCGGGAGTGCCGCCGTTTGTCCTCATCTTGGTCGCGGTCGGCGAAATTGTCGGCGCTGGGTTTCTATTCACCGTGGTGCCCATCGCCATTCGCAAGGCCCGCGAAGCAAAAGCCAAACGCCAAGCGGAACTCAGCGATCTCGCGGCGACGCTCGGCTTAGAAATCAATCCCCGCCACCAAGAATTCCACACCGCCCATCTCGCCGAGTTTCACTTATTTAAGCAGGGCTCAGTGGCCGGTATTAAATCCATCCTATCCGGTACGAAGAAGCAAGTCGACATTGCCCTCATCGATT
>JAPYPO010000372.1 GCA_029937645.1 Candidatus Hydrogenedentota bacterium | reverse complement strand
CCCAAGGATTGCGCGATCGCCTCGGGGTAGTCGCCGCCGCCAATCACGTAGGTTTGCACGTCAGCTTTGGCGGTGCGCTCGAGAAGCCGCTCGGCCCGGGAGAGGTTTATCTCCGGACATCGGGCTAGCGCGAGGGCGGCGCCATCGAAGGCCGTAGGAATTTGCGATTGGAGGCGTTCCGCCGGCCACGCGATGAGCTCGTTGAGGGGTTTCTCCAGTTGAGCTGCGGCGCTCAAGGCGTTACGGACCGACGCGTAGCCTTCGCCGGAAGTGAGTAGGAGCGCAAGCGCGCCCAGGGCATCTGGGTTCATGGGATGCTTATATCATATCTGGGGGTAGGGTGGACAGGGGATAGAGTTTTCACATGCCTCTCGATAGTTGGGAGGGCATGACCTTGAATACTCACGCCGCCGCCGGGTCCAGCAAATCGCTATGAGTTTCGTCCACTGGGAACGCCCGGTGGATTGTTGTAGAATTCCGTTCAGAAGGTAAACTTATATTCGCAACGGGGTGACCGTAGGCTTATGGCGTTGACGCTAGTTTTGGAAGGCGGCGCGACTCGCTCGCGCGCCGGGCTCTTTGATGGCGATGGCAAGCTGCTCAAGGAAGGGCGCGGGGCGTCGGCTAATCCCGTTGAACTCGGGATGGCTCGTTGTGTGCTGAATCTGCGAAAGGTTGCCGAGCCCCTCCTTGCGCCGTCCGATGGCGAGGTGACGACCATTGCCGCCGGAATCTCAGGCGCGGGCGCGAGTGGGTATGCGGAGTCGCTGGCGCAGGGCCTCTCAACGGCATTTGGCGCGGAACGCACACTCGTCGCAAACGATCTCTTTCCGCTTTTCTACGCAAATCTCGGAAACTCGGCCGGCGTTCTTGCGATTGCAGGCACGGGTTCGAGCGTACTAGCCCAGAATCATCCTGGTTCCCGTGTCCAAATGGGGGGCAGAGGCCGTCTTTTTGGGGACGCTGGAAGCGCGTATGGGTTGGCCATGCGCGCGCTGCGCCGGGCTGCCGACGCGGTGGATGGCCGGGACGATGAAACGACTTTGATTGACGCGCTGCCCCACGGCGCGGGGCTTCATTTTTTCGATGAGTTTCCGGCATGGTCGGTGTCGGCCGACAAATGCGCTATCGCCGGACTCGCGCCCCTGGTCACGCAATGTGCTGAGGAAGGCGACATCGCCGCGCAGGAATGCATCGAGGATGAGGCGATGGAGTTGGCGCGCCTGACGACGGCGGCCCTGCAGGGAATTGGATCTCCCTCAACCCTGTCTCTGTATGGGTATGGCGGACTCTATTTGAACTGCCCGTGGTTCCGCGAGGTGTACGAGCGGGCCGTGATCCCCTTCTCCGGCGGCGAGCGGCCTGTACCGGCAACGTTCGGCGGATTGGAAAGTCTGTATCGGTTGTCGCAAGCTGATCCTATGCCCGATGAAGTCACGGAGGTTCGCGCGGGCGCGCGAGTTTTCAGTCTTCCGCCGACGGAGCAGTCTCTCACCGACACCCCTCCGCTCGATTCGCTGGATGCGCTTGGAATCGCCCAAGCCATGTCACGCGAGGAGGCGGTTGCCGCGATGGCTGTCGCTGACGTTGCGCAAGAGGTTGCCGCGCTTATCGAAGCGGCTGCGGCGAGCCTTCGGTCGGGTGGGCGTATCCTATATATTGGCGCAGGGACGAGCGGGCGGCTTGGTGTATTGGACGCTTCAGAATGCCCTCCAACCTTTGGTGTGTCGCCGGACCGAGTCGTGGGGATTATTGCGGGGGGCGACGCAGCATTGCGCAACAGCATCGAGGGCGCTGAGGATGACGGGGCGCAGGGGGCGAAAGATTTGGCCTCGATCGAGCCGCCGCTCGCTCCATCGGATACCGTTATTGGGATCTCGGTTTCGGGTTCCGCCGTCTATGTGCGCGAGGCGCTGGCGGAAGCCCGCAACGCGGGGGCCTCGGACGCGTTAGTATGCTGCAACCCCTCGTGTACGGACGTGGCGACGCTCGTCGTGGCCTTGGACACAGGGCCGGAGGTGCTACCCGGATCCACGCGCCTGAAGGCGGGCACGGCGACAAAGTCAGTATTAAACCAGATTACGACGGGCGCGATGGCCCTGTCGGGTTATGTCTTCGAGGGGCGGATGGTTGGGGTGGCCCCAACCAACCGGAAGCTTCGCCGCAGGGCGGAGCGTATCGTTTCGGAATTAACGAAAATGGATGACGCGGCAGCAGAGGAGTCGTTGCGCGAAGCGGGTGATCGAATCGCGGTGGCCGTTATCATGGCCAGGCGCGGGATGAATGCTTCCGATGCGGCGGCGCTGCTAGAATCGAATGGAGGAATATTGCGTGTGGCTTTGCAAACGAAGTAATCCCTGGGTACTTAAGGCACTCACCAGGACACCCCCAACGGGGGCGACGGAGGCCACAGTCGCGATTTACAATCGACGGGCGATTGTAGTTTCGAAGGTAGCACCCGGTTCATTTTCTCTATTGAAAACGTGTGGGGCTGGATTGTTTTCTTCCCTTTTCCTGGCACTTACTCTCCTCCTGATCACTGATTCCCACGCCGAACAAATAGCCGACACGGAGGTTCGAATCCAATTGATGCATGGTCAGCAAGCAGTCACATTTACCGTTGCTGACAAGGCCACCCTGCGTGCATCAAAGACACAAACGAAGCTGTCGGCAGGAACCTATTCCATTCGGCCAGGCAACACCCGGCCCGCGCGCCGAGTATTCCACTTATTCGCGAAGACGTTCCGGCCGGGCCAACAGCGTGAGGAAAAGGAGTACCTTCGCCAATGGCGCGCGAAGGGCTACAAGCCTGAAATCGTTGAAATCGGAAAACGGTTGAAAACGCGGTCAGGGGATGTCTTGGATAACCGTATCCGCTGGGTTTCGATAACACGCTTGGCGACGGAGGCCGAGGCGGAAGCGCTGAAAGATCGCCTGGAGGGCAAAGGCCAGCCGCTATGGATGCATCCCGAGACGCTGGCTCCGGGCAAGGGACGCCTGAATGTCACGGACGCGCGGGGCCGCACGATAGCTTCGGTAGACGCGCCGGTACACCTTGATTCGCGTGGGGCGATTGAAGTCAGCAATGTAGACATCGGCTTCTGGAAAGAACAGAAAACGCGCCGCGTATACAGCGGTCGCCTGATTATCGAGGTGGGGCCCGAGGGTATGGATCTCGTTGAAACGCTTTCCCTGGACGATTACGTGAAGGGAGTTCTGCCGGCGGAAATGCCCGCGGTTTGGCCCGTGGAAGCGTTGAAGGCGCAAGCCGTCGCGGCGCGCACGGATGTGGTCGGAAAACTCGGCGACCGTCACTCGCTGGAGGGCTTCGACTTTTGTGGAACGGAACACTGCCGAGCCTACAAAGGACATGGAGGCCGTCACCCGTCAACGGATGAGGCGGCGCGCGCCACAGCGGGTCAGATTCTGATCAGAGACAACCGGGTCATCTCAACCGTGTTTTCATCGAATTGCGGAGGTGCAACGGAAAATAACGATTTCGTCTGGAGCGGGCCGCCCAATGCAGCGTTGCGTGGCGTGAGCGATGTGCCCGGTGGCGCGTCGCCGCGTTCACGCGGAGCGGCAGGCTGGCTCCTGCGCCCCCCCAAGGCCTATTGCTCGGGGGATAAGGAATACTTTCGGTGGCGGCGCACGTTTAGCGCCGAGGAAGTCACGCGACTGCTCGACAGCCGCTACGGAACCGGACGCGTCACCGATATCGTGCTGGGCGAGCGTGGCGTCAGCGGGCGCCTGAAATCAATCCGCGTGATCGGCGCGAAGAAGACGGTGACGATCAGAAAGGAACTGGCCATTCGGCGGGCCTTCGATGGGCTGCCCAGCGCGCTATTCATGCTCGATGTGGATCGGGGTTCAAGCGGCCCGCGTTCATATACCCTCATCGGCGGCGGACGTGGCCACGGCGTTGGCTTATGCCAACACGGCGCACGGGGTATGGCGGCCGCCGGGATCGCGTATACTGATATTATTCACCACTACTATTCAGGCGCGCGCTTGGCGCGGTATTAATCAATCGCAGCCGCTAAGGGAATTGAATATGAATTTGAGCGAGATTGGCGATAAGCAAACCCGTTTTGTAGTCGGCCTGATGTCGGGCACCTCCTGCGATGGAGTTGATGCCGCGTTGGTACGCCTTAAAGGCACCGGCCCAGAGATGCATATCAAGTTGATGGAGTTTACCTCCATTCCATATCCCCAGCCGTTGCGGATGCGCCTCCTCGCTCCGAGGATGGACGCGACCGAAGTCTGCGCACTCAACTTCGAGCTGGGCGAACGCATGGCCCAGGCCGCGTTGGAACTCATCGATCCCGCGAAGGGCAACGTGGAGGAGGTCGACTTTATCGCGAG
>JAPYPO010000371.1 GCA_029937645.1 Candidatus Hydrogenedentota bacterium | reverse complement strand
CCAATTGCTGTGTTCGCGATGGCTCTTCGGCATGTGTTCTTTTTGCGTGGTGAAGTACACGGCCAGACCACCCCCTCTTCGCCTCCATAAATCCAGTTCGCAGGGTATCGTCACACTGGAAAATAAGGGGAAAAAGACATTTGCTCGATATTAGTTCGAGCGATATGGTTGCGGCTATGCCGCGCTAGGCTGAGGCAGATCCTCGAATATTTTCCCTTGACAAATTGGATTACCTGTGTAATCATTTGGATTACAAAAGAAATCCACAGGAGATTCGAGCCATGGCGATTCCCAAGATTACACCCTCGGAGTGGGAAGTGATGCGGTTGTTGTGGCGGCGCTCGCCGCAGACGGCCGCAGAGGTTATCGAGAATATGTCGCCAAGCACGGATTGGACGCCTAAGACGATCCGGACGCTGTTTACACGGCTGGTGAATAAGCGCGCCATTGCCTACAAACAACGCGGCCGCATCTACCACTACTACCCGTTGGTCGAGGAGAAGGATTGTGCGAACGCGGAAACGAAGTCCTTCTTGGAGCGGGTTTACGGCGGCGCGTTGGAACCGATGATCGCGAATTTCCTCGATTCGGAAGAGTTGAGCGACGCAGAAATCGAATCGCTCAAGGCGATCATCGACAGCAAAGGGAGGGCCGACTGATGGATGCCGTTACGAATGCGCTGGCGGAAACCTTCGCCTGGGTCGCGCAATCGAGCCTGGAGGCGAGTCTCGTTGTCCTTCTGATTCTGGCGGCGCGATTCGTCACGCCGAAGCGTCACGCAACGACGCTCTACTCGGCGTTGTGGTTGGTGTTGGTCGTTCACATGCTTTTGCCATGGCGTCCCGAAAGCGCGATAAGTATCGCGAACCTGTTGCAGAGCGCGGACACCGCTCCAAAAATCGAATCGCTTCCAGTGACAATTGAATTTGGTCCAGCGGATTCGGACATCGAGCCGGCAGCCCAGAAAATTCCGTCTGTGGATTTCGGCGCGGCTGCGACGGGCACTTCTTCTACGGGCCACTTGGGTGTTCTCATCGTGTCCGCGTGTTGGCTTGCCGGGCTGCTCTACGTCCTGGCGCAGGTCCTATACCGCTACATTGCATACAAGAGGGCTCTGCCGAAAACGAGTGGACCCGCTGACCCGGCTATCCAGTCATTGGTAGACGAGTGCCGCATTGCGATGGGTATCCGCAAAGCGCCGCGTGTGCTGGTCACAGGCCATGCCTTATCCCCCGCGCTCGTCGGCATGTTCCGGCCAACCTTGCTCATACCCGAATCCATGTTGGACCGCCTCACCGACGCCGAATGGTGTTGCGTGATAAGCCACGAACTGGCCCATCTCAAGCGGCACGACATCCCGCTGAATTGGCTCACGACGCTCCTCCAAGCCATCCATTGGTTCAACCCGATCCTCTGGTACGCCTTCCGTAAGATGCGCGCCGACCGCGAAATGGCCTGCGACGCGCTCGCCCTAGCCTCGACCGATGCAAACCGCTCCGCCGATTTAGGCTCCGCGCTCGTCAAACTGCTCCAAGCTCAACCCCATCCCGAGCGCCTCGCCGGTGTGGCCGCGATCCTTGAAGGTAAGTCGGATCTCGAAAGGAGAATGAATATGATCATGCGCTTCAACCCAGCCGGACAGCGTTGGTCCATCTTTCCCATTGCCACGATCTGCTTGGTCGCGATTGCTGGCCTAACCAACGCGCAGGCCCCTGCGGACGATCCGCCGGCCTCGGAAGAAAAACTAATCGGGAACCCTACGGACAACTTGATCGGGTACATAAGGATCGAGTCCGGGGATATCGAGGACGTGGTCGATGAAATCGAGGCCTTCGGCGCTCAGAACAACATCGCTTTCACCGTCACCCTTTCGGTCTTTGGAGTTCACTTTGTTTCGGACGCTCCCGGCGACATCAGCAAGTTCCATGACTTCGTGCAGAAACTTGGCAACCCTGGGGGCGCGAGCGATACAGTTACCCAGACCATCCAATTCAACTATCTACTCTTCGACGATATAAACGATAAAATCGAAGCGTTCGCCGCTGCCGAGCAGATCGCCTTCAACGCGGTTAGCCTGGAAACCGATCGCACGCTCATCTGCACTACAGACACCCTCGCTGACTTCGAGAAGATCCAAGACTTCGTCCGCCAACTCGATAAACCGCTGCGCCAATTTTCCATCGAGGCCATCGTCATTGAAGCCATCATGAAAGACGAGAGTCAAAACAACCGCGATTGGTTGGCCGACGTTTTTTCCCAGCAGGATGCGATTCAATCAATCGCGGAGAACGCCGCAGTATCGAATCTGGGTGTTTACGTAATGGGCGAGGGTCTGGATCTGGCGGCAACCATAGCCGCTCAGGTAAACGCGGGAGCCGCCGAACTGCTGGCGAGTCCCTTTTTTGTAACCGTCGAGAATAAGCTGGCGAGAATAAGTATTACTGAGGAGATACCGATCAAGCTGCCCACGGGGGCGACGGCGTTCGAAGAGCTTCGGACCATACTCGAATTCATGCCTCGGGTCGCCCATGATGAATCCATTATCCTTGACGTCACGGTCGGGCACAGCAAGCTGGTCGGCTACACAAGCGACGCGCAGCCCATCCCCATCATCAGCAAGAGGGAAATCGTGACGACCCTCCGACTGCTAAGCGGGCGATCGGTCATATTGACTAATCTGAGACGTGACCAGAGCGATGATGGGAACGACAGAGAACTCTTGGTATTCATAACGTGCAAGTTTTTGTCGGTGCTGGCGGATCTAGAAACACAGATGAAGGCGGGGACGATCTCCCGCACCTTTGCCCCGCGCTGAGGGTTCTCATGCGAGACTCTCGAAGAAAGCGATATTCATCGTTCAAAAAGGGAACGGAAAGCCGCACCCGGATGTACGTTCTCCTGTTCGCGTCGCTATCCTCCCTTCTTGAGCCCTTATACCCTATCCTGGTCGAGACTTGATTCCGTCTCATTATTCAGATACGTTCGTTGTCAGTAATCTCATAAAGCGCGGATCATCGAATAATTTTCGTACTCCGTAGCATTCATTAATCAATTGGGAATTCTCATGAACGTATCCAAGCGTGCCCTCCTCGTTGCCGTTAGTTTTGGCGGCTTTCTTGTCGGCGTCTTTGCGATGAATCTTGGCATGACTAGCCTCGCCACGGCGGTCGATCAACCATCGCAAGACAACCGGTCAGCGCAAGAGGCGTCCGGCCTAGACGGACTGGCAGCGTGGAACGGCTGCATGCCGGAGAACAACAGTTATGGAACCGAGGGCACGCCATTCGAATACGCCAAAATGATCGAACCTGAACTAGGCGTTCCTCCGGTGATCGATTGCGGAGCAGGTGTTGAGATTCCCATTTATGTCGATGGAGTCAAGACAATTGGTGATCCGGGTATTCATAAATGCGACGACGCGAGCCTGCAAATGGGCGACTGCATGTCGGGATCAAGCTTGCAGCGTCACGAAGGGGTCGCTGCCGACGGGACGCCGCTGCCGCATATCGTTTGGGTAAGCTTCTGCCGCCACGATGGCCGGGACGATGTATTTGGATTTGATGTCGGCGATTCGGCTCAAATGATCGGGTACAACACCGTGACGGGCGCAACGGCATTCTTTGAAAGCGCGAACAACCGGGAGTGGGTCAAGATTGATCCCGAAACGAACCGCATGTTAGGCGTAATGCCCTGGATAGATGACCCCGAGAATTTCAATAAGGCCTTCGCTACTCCCGGCGCGACTCAGTGCACACAGTGCCATCAAGCCGATCCGTTTATTAATAATCCATGGCTCGATGGAGCGAGGCTTCCCAGCGACCCGAAACAATCCGTGGTTCCCAAACTTGCCGGCCGTGGCAAGAACAACCGCCCCTATTATACGATTGGGGGCAGCGATTGGGATTTGCGAACGATTCACATCGAAGATAACGGCTGTCTGAATTGCCATCGCATGGGAATGAAAACCATCGAAGAGTTCATGGGCGATGGTTGGCATCCCAATGAGCACATGCCTCCGCGCAGGCCCGGCAAGCTGTCAGAAGATTTTCAAGAGCTGCTCGATTGCTGGCAGAACGGCCCCGAAAACACCCCCGGTTGTGATTGGATCATTCCGCCGGCCGCTGATTGCGAGACCCAAGTGGTAGGCGACGATTATCCCCACAAAGCGGATTTCAATAAACCCGCCCCGAACGATGATGAGTAAATAGACCTAACGTGAGCTGTCCCTTGTGAATACTATTCCGTTTTGTGTTGATATTATTGCGGCCTTGAACGCGAAAGTGTAAAACCAGTTACTGTCCCCTGATTTTCCGAAGAGTTGTTGGCTCCGCTATTCGTCACGCCTTCGGAATCCCGCTAGGAGATTGATACCAGGCAAAGCTATTTTTAGTCGATCACAGGAGAACAACAT
>JAPYPO010000370.1 GCA_029937645.1 Candidatus Hydrogenedentota bacterium | reverse complement strand
CCCGACGCGAATCTCCGAGCCGTGGTCGACCACGATGCGTTCCGGCAGCGCGACCTCGTGGCCTTTCTCGCTTTCCCGCTTCTCGAAGTCATGGAAGACCGTCGTTACGCCATCGACGGTGACGTTGGGATAGGTCACTTGATCCAGCTTTATCGCGGGGGCCAGCGAACAACAGCCCAGGCATGCCACTTTCTGAATGGTGTACTGGCCGTCTGGGTCCGTATCGCCGCCGCCTTCGATGCCCAGCTCGTCGGTTAAGGCATCGTGGATATCCAGCGAGCCCTTGACGTGGCACGCGGTGCCGTCGCAAAGGCTGATGACGTGTTCCCCGACTGGG
Source organism: Candidatus Hydrogenedentota bacterium (assembly GCA_029937645.1). GTDB lineage: Bacteria > Hydrogenedentota > Hydrogenedentia > Hydrogenedentales > JAPYPO01. Next base: position 4,101 of record JAPYPO010000370.1, on the reverse strand, counting down.
TCGCGCCGAAACTGGGTGTAAAACGTCGACACGCCCTCGATGGAGGCCGGCGTAATCTCCGTCAACTCGCAGACACGCTCCATCGCCGCCGTAGGCAGATAGCGGTATTTCGTCTGAATCGCTTGGAGAATGGGAATCACGGCCTCGGGGCCGGACCCAATTTTTTCCACGATGTCGGAAATTTCCGCCAGATCGATTTCGGTGTTTTCTAATGTTTCAAGCATGATTATGACTCGATGCAATACAGGTTTTCTTCGCCTCGGATATAAATCCGGCCATCCATAAACGCGGGTGTCGCCACGGTTGGCTCCCCGATGGAGGACGTGCCAATTAGCTCGTATTCACCACCAGCGCGCACGATAAACATCGTGCCTTCCGTGTCCAAAACATAAATCTTATCGCCCACCAAAATGGGCGAGGAAACGAAATTGTCGGCAAGTTCTTCTACCCATAGCTTCTCAACAGTTTCACCCTCCGCCGGCGGCTTCGCATCCAGGCACACCAACTCGCCGTACGAGGTCGCAAAATAGAAGCGCTCGCCATCGCCAATGGGGCTGGCGGATTCCGGAAGGTATTCGTCAAAGTCCCATATAACGTCGCGGTCCAGGGAATCGTCGGGTCCGTCAACGGAAATGGCCGAGGCCATCGCGTACTCGTTCGCGACGAAAACCACGCCGTTGGCGTAGCCCGGCGAAGGCCCGACTTCGCCCGCCAAGCAATCCACGGCCCATAGATGTTTTCCCGTAACCGGATCGTAGGCATCCACCATGGTTTCCGAATCCAGGATCAACTGAAGGCCCTTCTTCGTGTCCGCCAGAATGGGCGAGGCCCATGAAATCTCTTCACGCTTCTTCGCCCAACGCTCGGCACCGGTCGCCGTGTCGAAGGCGTATAACTTGGATAACTTCGCGCGCTCAGACTGATCGTATTGCACATAAACCAAGTCTCCGCTCGCGATCAGCGACGACGAATGACCGTAATGATTCTCGGGAACTCCCAGGTTCTTGGTCCAAATTTCGTTGCCTTCGAAATCGTACGAGAGCATATCCCCGTTGGCAAAGATGACGAATACCTGATCGCCGTGAGCCACCATCGACGGGGCCGCAAAGCCGGTCTCCCTGGAGACGGTGGGCATGGCGTCGGCACTGACGGCCTTCGCTTTTTTCCACAGAAGTTCGCCCGATTCCGTGTCGTAGCAATACACCTCTAACGATTCGCCGCTCGCGCCGGAGAGGAAGAGCCGTTTGCCCCAGATGACCGGAGAATTTGTCCCCTGCAAGGTGAGAGGTGTCTTCCATTTGATGGCCTTACCCGACTCAGCGTCCCACTCGGTCGGCGCGTTCGTGTGCTTCGCCCAGCCCTTCGAGCCCGGCCCGCGGAAGGAAGGCCAGTTCATCTGCATTTCGTCCCAGGTTGGGACGGCCTTGGCTGCGGTCTCGGTGTCGCCTTCTTCCGCTGACGGTTCCTTGGACGCGCCGGAGAGAAATAATAGGCTGCCCAAAACAGCGGGGGAGTTTGTCCCGTGTAGCGCCACGGGCGACTTCTTTTTGATGGCCTTGGCCACGGGCGCGGCATCGCCTCCTTCCGCAACGGCGGCGATGCAATACAAGTTTTTTTCGCCACGGATGTAAATCCGGCCATCCATAAACGCGGGCGTTGCCACGGTCGCTTCGCCGATGGGCGACTGCCCGAGAAGTTCGTATTCCGCGCCCGCTCGCACGATGTACATGTTGCCTTCCGAATCCAAGAAATATAGCTTGTCGCCCACCAAAATGGGGGAGGAATTAAAGGCGGCGTCGCTCACCTCTTCCAGCCAGAGTTCCTCGCCCGATGTCGCGTCTAGGCACACCAACTCGCCGTAGGATGTCGCGAAATAGAAGCGCTCCCCGTCGCCAATGGGACTCGATATATCGGGCAGGAGCTCTTCGTATTGCCAGAGAATCTCCCGATCCATGGAATCCTCAGGCCCGTCGACGCCAATGGCCGAGGCGTACGCCATGTCGTTTGCCACGAATATTATGCCGTCGCTATACGTCGCCGAAGGCCCCACTTCAGTGCCTTCCATGCATTCCACCGCCCAAAGATGTTTTCCCGTGTCTGGGTCGTAGGCGTCTACCATGTTTGCCGCGACCAGGACCAACTGGAGGCCCTTCGGCGTGTCGGCCAGTATGGGTGAAGCCCAGGATACATCCTCCCGATTCTTAGACCAGCGCCGTTTGCCTGTCGCCGTTTCGAAGGCGAACAGCTTTGCATTCTCGGCTTGGTCGAACTGGATATACACCAAGTCGCCGTGCGCGATCAGAGATGACGAATGGCCGTAATGATTCTCGGGTGCCCCCAGGCTCTTCGTCCAGATTTCGTTGCCTTCGACGTCATACGAGGCCACATCTCCGTTGGCGAAGATGACGAATACCTGATCGCCGTGAACCGCCATCGATGGTGCGGCAAAGCCCGTCTCGTCCATTACGCTGGGCATGGCGTCGGCACTGATGGCCTTCGATTTTTTCCACAGAAGTTTGCCCGATTCCGTGTCGTAGCAGTAGACCTCTAACGCTTCGTCGCTCGCGCCGGAGAGGAAGAGTCGTTTGCCCCAGATGACCGGAGAATTTGTCCCGTGCAAGGGCAGAGTCACCTTCCATTTGATGGCCTTGCCTGACTCAGCGTCCCACTCGGTCGGGGCGTTCGTGTGCTTCGCCCAACCATTCGATCCCGGCCCGCGGAAGGAAGGCCAATTCATCTGTATTTCGTCCCAGGTCGGCGCGGGCTTCGGGGCCGGTGCATCGGCGACGAGCGCGACATCGGCCTCGACCACCTGCGACAGCAGGCTTTCGGTCATCAAGGATGCCACCATGCCCATGCCGAGCAAGGCCACTCCACCCCACATCACATACTGACGCGATGTGGCGTAGGCGAGGAATTCCTTTTCTGCGGCCGGCGTGTCGGATAACTCAGGCGTGACCCGGCGCCAGCGCGTCATGTTCTTGAAACTGACCAAGAAGACACTCACGCCGATGAGGAGGAGTATGCCGCCGATGCGTAATATATTTTGGCTAGTAAAGAAGGCTTTTCGCTGAAGGAGATCCAATTCCCGAATCTTCTGGGCGAAGACCAAGTCCTCTTCCTCTGCTTCCGCGAACTGGGTGCGCATCTCGGTGACGAGCGGATCGTTAATAGGATCCGCCGCGCGTATCTGAAGATAGTTCACCGCCAGCAACGAGAACACGACCAGCGAAAACAATCCAGATACCACGGTTACGCTTGCAGCCAAGCGGAACATGAATTCGTTTTTTTCAAACTCTCTTTTTTCCAGCATTACGCGGGCGCGCCCTCCTCAACGGGGCAATACGGTATGCAGCGCCCACAACTGTAACATCCCTCCTTGGTCGGCTCGAAGACGGTTCGCTTTGTCACCACCGAGAGGCCAATTAATTTTGTCGCCACAATCAGGGCCAAAAATGCGCCCAGCCACATGCCGCCTACCTTGAAGCGCTCGCGCACGACGCCGGCCTCGGCGTTGAGCGTGTCCGTGGTCACATCGCTGTTGCGTTGGGTCTCCGAGGTCAGAATTCCACTCACTTCCGCGATCCCCAAGTCCTCGGCAGCGATCCGCTCGCTCAACGCGATGGTCGGGTGCATGCGCGACAAGGGTTCGTACATAGCGTAACCGACGATGGCGCCGGCAAGAATCATCAACGGGGTCAGGAGAACGAGCTTGCGGACCCGTTTGCGCCCCACGACCGGATTCTCAAGGAGATGCTCGGGCGTCGGCATGTCGATGGCGTTGTAGGGGCACGAATCTTCGCACAGGCGACACTCGACGCAGGGGGAGGGCGGGATCTCCAGATGCCATTTCGACATGCGCGACATCCAGCCGAGTAGCACGCCGTAGGGACACAGGAAGCGGCAATAGGGGCGTCCGATAAAAACGCCCAGCATCAAGATCGCGCCGCCCGCCAAGAGCATATTAAAGTGATGGCCCATGCGGTAGATGCCGACGAAGGGGTCGTAGCGGCAAATAATAAAACCGGCCTGCGTCGCCACGCCCACCACGGCCAAGCCCAGATAGATGTAGCGCCCAAGCCCTAATACCCGTTCGACCGA
>JAPYPO010000822.1 GCA_029937645.1 Candidatus Hydrogenedentota bacterium | reverse complement strand
ACACCTAGATCAGGAAATCCTAGGATATAGCACAATTAGATGCGTTTGCCCTGACGACAATACGGCTTGCATGGTTTTGCGGATCGGTTTACACTAACTATCGCTCTGTATTGCCCATGTAGCCGGTCACAATAAGAAGGAGCGCGTCATGGATCCTCTCCACGTAATGCTTCGCCGTCTGAGCCACCGCCTCGCCCTTCAACAATGGGCGCAATTCAGCGTTATCGCCCTTCTCTGCGCAGCCTGTTCCGGAATCGGATGGGTACTTCTTACTCGGTTGTTTCCCGTATTCGGAGATCCGGCTTCCATTTCCATCGCCCTATTCGTCGCCGCGTTCGCCGGGGCTGCTGGGTGGGCCGTATACCGCCGCCCGAGCCTCGTGAAGGCCGCGGTCTTGGCTGATAAGCGGCTGGGCCTCAAGGAACGGTTATCCAGTTCGCTGGAAATGGAGGGCGTCGAAGGTCCGATGATTGGTGCGTTGCATGACGACGCGCGCAGCCGCCTTGAGGGACTCGACTACACGAAAAATTTTCCACTGACGCCTCCGCGCGTCCTGCGCTGGGTGGGGGCTTCGCTGATGGTATTCGCGCTGGTCTATGCCCTCTTTCCACAACTGGACCTGCTGGGCTACGAGGAAAAAGTCGCCGAAGCGAAGGTAAAAAAGGATGCGATCGCCCTTCATGTGGAGCGCGTGAAAGAGGCTGCCTCGCCTGTGAATGAAGAGGCCCTCGACGTGTCGCCCGTGATGGCGGATGTCGCGGCAAAAGTCGAAGCGTTGGCGGACGACTTGACCGGGAGCCGGATGACAGAGAAGCAGGCCCTTGCCGAATTAGCGAAATTGACCGACGAACTTCAAAAACATCGGGATGCCATGCAGCAGCAGCAAGCGAAGCCGAAGATGGCCGGCGATCTAAATAAGTTGAACATGGCGAAGGAACTGGCCAAAGCCTTGCAAGATGGCCGGATGGACGACGCCGTAAAACAAGCGCAAGAACTTAAAGCGAAACTGGCCCAAGGTGAGATG
>JAPYPO010000369.1 GCA_029937645.1 Candidatus Hydrogenedentota bacterium | reverse complement strand
AGTGTGTCAGAAAACCTCTACTTATGACATGTCGCAATTCAGGGGAAGCTTACAACACCTTTGCCCGCTGGGTAATCCGTCGGCGGTGGCTGGTCTTGGGGTTGAGTCTCGCCCTGTTCCTCGCATGCGCTTCCGGCATGACACGCCTTCTCTTCGACGACAACTACCGCGCGTTCATCGCCGATGACAACCCCCATCTCCAAGCGCTCGACGCGCTCGAGAACACCTACGCACGCGAGGAAGTCATTCTTTTTGTCCTCGCGCCGGAGAGTGGCGAGGTCTTTACGCGGGATGGTTTGACGGCGGTCGAAACATTAACCCGCGACGCCTGGCAGATCGAATTCTGCACCCGCGTCGATTCCATCACGAGTTTTCAGCATACCCGGGCGGTGGAAGATGACATCGAAATCGCCCGCCTCGTCGAAGACGCGGCTGCCTTGTCACGCGAAGACCTCCTCGAAGTGCGCTCCATCGCGTTGAACGAACCCCTGCTCGTCAACAAACTGGTGTCACCCGAAGGCCATGTGACCGCCGTCGCCGCAACCCTCGTGTTGCCCGGCGGATCCCTCGGAGAACGCGCGGCACCTGTTGCCCATGCCCGAAAACTCGCACAGAAAATCGAAACGGCCCATCCCGGGCTTCGCGTGATCACGACGGGAGGAGTCGTCCTCTCCATCGCGTTCACCGAGCATACCCTCGCGGATATCACAACCCTCACACCGCTCATGTATCTCATCATTTTCCTGCTGATCGCCCTGTCCTTCCGTTCCTTCCCGCCCATCGCCGGAACCATCACGGTCATTCTCATTTCTGTTGCCAGCGCGATAGGCCTTTCCGGCTGGCTCGGCATTCACATAACGATGCCCTCCGCCTCGATGCCCACCATCGTCATGACCCTTGCCGTGGCCGACTGCGTTCACCTTCTCTCCGTCTACAGGGTGCCCTCCGCGAAGGCGCCTCAAGGCACGATGCTATCGCGCAAAGCGTTGAGGTCAACCTCTCCCCCATCTTTATCACATCGCTGACCACATGTGCCGGACTCGCCACCATGAACTTCAGCGGCGTCCCCCCTCTCGCCGATTTCGGAAATACGACGGCGCTGGGTGTTGCCATGGCCTTCGTCTATTCCGTGACCTTCCTGCCCGCGCTCCTCGCCGTGCTGCCCGCACGAGCCAGACCTGGCGCTGGATACGAGGGCGCCTTCATGCGCCGACTCGGCGAATTCGTAGTCGCGCGGCGAACGGTGCTCCTGTGGGGCTTTTCGGCGGTCGCGTTGATTATGATGGCGTTCCTACCGCGCAACGAATTCCGCAATAACTGGGTCAAGTGGTTTAGCGATCGAACCGAATTCCAACAAGATTTGCGCTTCGTCTCCGAAAACCTTTCTGGGATAAACGCCATCGAATTTTCCATGCCCTCGCAGGGAAGCGGCGGCATTAGCAGCCCCGAGTACCTGAAGACGCTCGACGCCTTCGCGACCTGGCTGCGGGGGCAGGAGCATGTCCACCAAGTCGGCACACTGGCCGACATTATGAAACGCCTCAACATGAATATGCATGGTGACGATAAAGAGTACTACCGCATACCGGATTCGCAAGAACTCGCCGCCCAATACCTGTTGCTTTACGAGCTGTCGCTCCCTTACGGCATGGACTTGAACAATCAAATCAACATCGAAAAATCGGCTACCCGACTCACCGTCATTACCGCCGACATTGACTCGACGGAAACGCGCGAACTCGCCGCCTCGGCCGAAGCCTGGCTCCTCGAAAACGCACCGCCCTACATGGCGACGCTGGCCACGGGTAACGCGGTCATGTTCGCCAGCATCGCGGAGCGCACGATACTCAGCATGATCATCACCATTCCGCTCGCCATGATAGGCGTATCCCTTACGCTTGCCGCCGCATTCCGCAGCGTCCGGTACGGTCTCCTGAGCCTCATTCCGAATCTCGTGCCCATCGCCATGGCCTTCGGACTCTGGGGCCTGCTCATCGGTCGGATAAACTTTGGCGTCGCCTGCGTAGCCGCGCTGAGCATGGGCATCGTGGTAGATGACACGGTCCATTTCCTCAGCAAATACCTCTGGGCCCGAAGAAACAAAGGCTACAACGCCGAAGATGCCGTCCGCTACGCCTTTGAGACCGTCGGGCGCGCCCTCGCGATCACCTCCGTCGTTCTCGTCGCGGGATTTCTTATCCTTACCCTTTCGAGTTTTCAATTTAACGCCAACATGGGGCTGCTCGCCGCCATCGCCGTAACCTTTGCCCTCGCCTCCGACTTGCTCTTCCTCCCGCCCATCCTCATGATAGTGGACCGTGAGCGGGCCGTACCGGAATCGTTCGAAGACGCGGCGAACCGAGACCCGAAACTTAAGAGAACTTAATGGACCACGTTGACATATTAAAAGACGTCGTTATCATCCTTGGGGCTACGCTCCTCGTCGCAAGGATATCCCTGCTCCTTCGCGCGCCCTCCATCATCGGATTCATTCTCACGGGCGTGGCCATTGGTCCCTTTGGCGGTAAATTCATCAAAGAAGATGGCGTCGAGAATCTCGCCGAGTTGGGCCTGGTCCTTCTGCTATTTATCATCGGCCTCGAGCTGTCCCCCAGGCCCCTGCTCCGCATGGGCCGCAGCCTGCTCGTCGCGTCCGGACTTCAAATCGGCATCACCGCCTTCCTTGCGGCCATCGCCGTAAACATGGTGACGTCACTCTCCTTCGTCCAATCCGCCATATTGGGAATCGCCATCGCCCTGAGCAGCACAGCCATCGTACTCAAACAACTGAGCGACTCCGGCGAAACGGACACCCTCAAAGGAATGCTCATCACCGGTATTCTGCTCATCCAGGATGTCCTCGTCATTGCTATCATGCTGTTCCTGCCCATACTCGCGGTCGATGATGACGGAGGTGGTTGGCGCGCATCCGCCCAGGAGGGCCTCGTCGGCCTGAGCGGCATGGTTCTGCTCATCATCCTGAGCCGCATGCTTCTCCCCCTGTTCATGCGCCACATCGTGCGCCCCGGCGGCAAGGAATTCGGGACCCTCTTCGCCATCCTTATGGCCTTCGGGGGCGCCTGGGCCGCCGACGCAGCAGGGTGGTCACGCCCGCTGGGCGCATGCATCGCCGGCCTCCTCCTCTCACGGACCGACATGCGCCACCAACTCGCCGCCGAAATACTTCCCTTCCGAGACGCCTTCAACGCCCTCTTCTTCGTCTCCATCGGAATGCTCTTCGACCCCACATTGGCCTACTCGAAATTCCCCTTTTTCGCGGCTATCATCGTTGCCACACTCCTGCTGAAATTCGCCGTGAGTTCCATATCCGTATCCGCTGCCCGGTGGCCCATGATTCCCGCCATCCAAGTGGGGCTCGGCCTATGCACCGTTAGCGAATTCGGCTACGTACTCCTCAACGAAGCCGATAATCTAGGCATCATCCCCCCTTACATCCTCGAACATTTCATCGTCTATACTCTGGGAACCATGGCCATCGGCGCGATGTTTATGCCTCTGGCCAAACCGATCACCCGGCTCGTCTCCGGAACTCTCGAGCGCGGATTCAACCTCGACGCACACGAAGAAACAGAGCAGGAAAGCGCCTCGAAAGGACAATTCGTCACCGTCATAGGCTACGGCGTCAACGGCCGGAACCTCTGCCGCATCCTCCGGTCCACCCAAATCTCCTACAGCATCGTCGAGATGAACCCCGACCTCGCCCAAGAGGCCCGTGACGATGGCGCAACCGTCATCAGCGGCGACGCCACGCGTATTTCCGTGCTCACCCACGCTGGCATCCAACGAAGCGACGCGCTTGTCATCGCCATCAACGATCCCCAGGCCACGATCCGAATCCTTTCACAAGCAAAGAGTCTGCGTCCGGACCTGTATATCCTCGCCCGGACTCACTTCGATTCCGACCTCGACAGCCTTTACGATCTTGGCGCCGATGAGGTCATCTCCGAAGATTTCGAGACCTCCATCGAAATCGCCGCTCACCTCCTCCGGCGCCTTGACGTGCCCGACAACATCGTAGAAGGCCAGATCGCCTCCATCCGCGCCGGACGCTACGCCATGCTTCGCGGCATGCCCACCGACCGCGCCGTGATCAACGAACTCGGGAAATTCCTCCAGACCACCGGCACCCGCACCCACTACATCGAAGACGATAGCCCCGTCATAGGCAACACCATAGCCGGCACCGACCTCCGCGCGCGTACCGGCGTGACCATCATCGCCATAGTCCGCAACGGCAAACCCACCACCAACCCGCCCCCAGACTTCGAGATACAAGCCGCCGACATCCTCGTATTGGTAGGTTCCCACGCCCAACTGGATAAAGCCCGAGCAGTCCTCGGGCCGTAAGCCAGCCTCCCCTCCAACTAGTGTATTGCTTCCTAATTAACCCGACTTAAATTGTCATTGCGAGTCAGAACCCGCTTCGCGGGAAATTGGGATA
>JAPYPO010000368.1 GCA_029937645.1 Candidatus Hydrogenedentota bacterium | reverse complement strand
GTCATAGGTGATGATGATTTCCGGGTACCCCCGTTTCAGGCTCAGTTCTACATCCTTTAACCCGTCAATGGCCTGAAGGGAATCGAGCGCCTCTTCGCCAATGGCGCGAAGCACTTCCAGTTCATCGCCGAAGATTTGAAGTTCGACGGCCGTCTTGAAGCTAAACAAGGTGGGCAGGGTGAAGGTGATGTTGTCCGGCATTCTCGCGATAACCTCGTCCCGCATCGCTTCGATAAGTTCATCCTGGATCGCGGAGGTCCGCTCGGGATCCACCAGCTTGACGCTCAGGTTGGCAATGTTCTCACCCTGTTCGGAGCGGGCGTCGGCCTCTTCGACGCCGACTTGCATGGTGACGGTTTCCACCTCCTCGTAAGAGCCGACAATGTTGCTTACGAGTTGGGCTCGCCGTTCGGTGTCCTCGAGACGGGTGCCGGGCGGGGCTTCGATGCGAATATTGAATTCGCCCTGGCGTAAGGGCGGAATCAGCTCGCTACCAAGGCCGAGGGCCGTCTGCGCGGCGTGAGCGGCCAACACGGCAACGGCCGCGAGGATGAGCGGGCTCAAGACGAGTGCCTTGCGCAATACCGACAGGTACATCACGCGTAGCGCGCGAAAGCTATAATCAAACAGCGCGGCGGGCAAAAAGAATACGACGCCAAGGATCTTGCTGACGACCCAAATTCCGGTGAGGACGAGCAGTGTAATCGCGAAGAGAAGGGTTACAAAAATGGTGGATACGATCTCAAGGGCGAGCTGTACGACGAAGAGAATCGCAAGTGGCGCGACGGATAGTTTGAGCAATAATTTCAAGGCGCCGGACGGTGCGGCGCTGTCGCTTTCGTTGGGATGTAGCGCCCGTCCCGCGGTTTCGTTCCAAGACTGGCTTAGGGCCTCGCGCGCGTAACCCAAGCCCAATAAGGGAAGGCGTTTCAGCGCCGCGATCTTTCCGGTGCCGCTCTGGCCACGAGCTTCAAAATACGCCCGAATCAACCACACTTCGCTTTCGGTCGCGGAAAGGGCTGCTCCCTGCCGTGACGCGACCATGGGAATCAGATACAAGGCAACCAACAACGACGCGATGAGGGAAAAGGTGACCGTTAGCGCGAGATCCCCGAAGAGTTGCCCCGCGATTCCCTCGACAAAAATAATCGGGAAAAATACGGCGATGGTGGTCAGCGTCGAGGCGGTCACCGCGCCGGAGACTTCGCTCGTGCCCCGTTCGGCGGCGTCGAGGATGCCGTCGCCCTCCTCCTTGCATCGAAAGATGCTTTCAAGAACGACGATCGAATTGTCGACCAACATCCCCACCCCCAGCGCCAATCCGCCCAAGGACATGATGTTGAGGGATACGTCGCGGGCGAACATGGGCACGAAGGTAGCGATCACCGAGATGGGGATCGCCAAGCCGATGATGAGCGTGCTCCGGATTTCCCGGAGAAAGAGATAGAGAATGAACAAGGCCAAGAGGCCGCCGATAATGGCGGTCTGTTGGACCTCCTTGATCGAAGCGACGATAAATCGGGATTGGTCGGTGATGAGCGTGGCCTGGTGATACTCGGGCAAGCGCGTCCCGAGCTGTTCGGCCAGTTTGGCCTTTCGTTCGAACTCGGCAAGCATTTCCTCGGCCCGTTCGGTGGGCATATGTTCAGCGGCCTTGCGGGCTAATTTTTCGAGGAAGCCCTGCCTGCGGCTGAATCCGAAGAAGTCTTTGAGCGTGTTGCATACCTCGACGGTGTTTGCGCTGCCTTCTTTGAAAATTTGGAGTTCGACTGCCTCACGGCCGTTCACCCGGACGATGGTCTCGCGCTCCTTTTCCCCGAGGAATACCTCAGCCAAATCCTTGAGGCGGTGTTGGTCGCCTGAGGGCACGCGAATGATGACGTCCTCAATCTCTTCCACATCCTGAAACTCGTTCAAGGTGCGGACCAGGTATTCAGTCTTCCCTTCTTTAATGCTGCCGCCGGAAAGGTTGATGTTTTGCTGCTGCAAGCTGGTCAGCACGTTGCCCAGGGTCAAGCCGAAGGACTTCAGGCGTGCCGAATCGACGAGCACCTGGATTTCCTCCTCGCGCCCGCCCTTCACCACCACCTGCGCGATTCCCACTTCGGCTTCCAGGTCGGCCTTGACCTGGCGCTCGGCCGCCTCGCGGATTTCGATGAGATCACCGAGGATCCGGCGCTGCCGTTCGTCGCGATCACGGACTGAATTGTGGCTGCGGCCCGTCAACGCGACGCGTAGCACCGGGTCGAGCGTGGGATCGTAGCGCAGGATTGCCGGTTTCTTGTTGATGCCCTGTGGCGGGGTGTACATATCGAGGGCGTCGCGGACGTCTTGCATCGCCACGTTCATGTCCGTACTCCAGGTGAACTCCAAGATAATCTCGGAGAGCCCTGCGGAAGAAATACTGCTCACTTCGACAACCCCGTTCACGACGCTGAGGCGCTCTTCGAGGGGGCGAGTCATCAGTTCTTCGACATCCGCCGGGGCCGCGCCTTCGTATTCGGTGCGCACCGTTAGCGTCGGGCAGGAAATGTCCGGCATAAGGTTGATGGACAGGTCCTGGTAGGACTTCGCACCGAAGACCAAGAGGGACAGAAAGAGCATGGCGACCGTGACGGGACGACGTATGGACAGGCGATACTTCGAGGGTGGTGGCGCGGGATCGCTCATCGGCGCTGGACTCCGGGAGGGTGGCTGTGGTTTGAAATAGGGGCAGCGCTACTATCAATGCCAAACTGCGTATAAATCGCCATGTTGCTCCGGCGGTGTCCCTTTAGCGCGAGCAACAGCGCTGTGCCCTCAGAAACGGCCGTGCTCTTTACCGCGACCGTTGCGATTTTTCTTTTCGCTTTCGGCCTCCGATTTGGCTAAGGCCTCGGCAGGGGTCAGGTCTGCCTGGGACATCAATTCGGCTTCCATATCGGTCACACGCACCGTGGCCCCTGGCTTCAGATTGAAATGCCCGTTCGTTACGATGACGTCGCTATCCTCGATGCCGGAGAGAATTTCTACATACTGCGTATCTTCAAGCCCCGTCGTGATTTCGACGCGCTCCGCGCTGTAGCGCTCATCTGCGGGGTCGGGTTCGACCGCTTCGCTATTGGGCTCCGCCGACGTCTCAATTTCATCGTCGGTGGAGGTGTCCGGCCGTAAGACAAAAACGTAGGTGCGCGAGTTCTCCTCAACGATGGCGTCTTTGGCCAGGAGCAGCGCATCGCCGTGGGTTTCCATGACCAGTTTAATCCGCGCGTAGGCCGCCTCGAATAATCGCGCGTGCGCGCCTTCCTCGAAATCCAGTATGATCTTCACGTTGCCGGTTGTTGCGTCGATACCGGGGTTGATCCGGCGCACGGTCGCCGCGAAGATTTCATCGCCGGCGGCGTCCACAGTCACATCCGCCATCTGGCCCTCTCTCAGCGCCCCTCGATGTTTTTCATCAACGTAGATGGCCAACATAAAGGTCGTCGGATTGATGATATTGAAGGCGATATGGGCCGAGGGAACGATCATCCCCGCTTTGATATCGCGTAACGTGATGACCCCGGCGAAGGGCGCCCGAATGGTCAGGTTGTCTAGCTGGAGTTGCTGCTGCTCAAGCTGGGCCTTGGAACCCTCGTAAATATGGCGCGCATTGTCTCTGTCCTCGTCGCTACTTAGACCTTCGTCATGAAGCTCTTTGATCCGGCTGTAGGTCGATTTATTCTGAAGGACCTGCTGCTGGATGTTGTTCAGCGCCGCTTTGGCGTCATCCGTCTTAAGCTGCGCAAGCGCTTGGTCTTGTTCCACGTAGTCGCCTTCATCGACGAAGACTTCCATGCACGGGCCCGCGCCCTGCGTGAGGATTGCCATGCCCTGTTCGGCCTCGACATGGCTGTTGGTCTTGATATATTCCGAAATACTGCCGCGCTCGGGGTACCCGGCTTCCACCGGGATGACGATGACGGGTGGTTTCTTCTCTGCGTCAACCGTCTTGTCGACGTTCGGCTGCCCAAACTTGAAGTTGCAGGCGCTGACCGACACGAGCAGCGCAACAATGGCGCAGGCTCGTCCGAATCCAGCAATATGCGTTTTACAGGGCACCATGTAAGAAACCTATTCAGTTTGGCCAAGTAGCGTGTTATGGCCGAAAAATGTCAGCATGTAGAGGGCGGCACCAGCAGGACAAGCACTCCGGGGTTTGGGCAAGCACTCCGGAGTTTGGGCATGCAGTCGCAGTTGGGCTCCCGGCTCATGTTCGTCTGCCTCATTAGGCGTCTCGCAGACCAGTGCAGATTCGGGCATTTCGCAAACTTCCGATGCGCTATCGCGTACGCGAATGACGTCCCTCAGTAAGCATTACAACCGAGCTACGGAAATATTCCTAATTCCAACAACCTAATATGAAACCGCCGAAGGGGACGGAAGTTCCATTCTACCGAGATTACCCATATGGACCCGTCGGCGACCGGAGCCAATGAGATTGAAGCA
>JAPYPO010000367.1 GCA_029937645.1 Candidatus Hydrogenedentota bacterium | reverse complement strand
ATCTCATTGGCTCCGGTCGCCGACGGGTCCATATGGGTAATCTCGGTTAAAAGGAGCGGAGCGAATACGGGTGCGCCGTACACCGTATTGTCCCACAAGCTGGTTGATGGTCCTTCGAGGTTGGCTAGGCCGTGATAGGCGAAACCGAGAACACCAACGCCTGCGTGAATCAATGCCACGCAGCCTGCGGTGACGAGAAAAGCTCGGTTTGGGAAGCGGAACAGAATCACGATGAGAAAACCAAGCATGATCGCGCTGGCGCAAACAGGTATCCACTCCGTGGTGTGAAAAAATCCATTCTGGGCATGATCCGCAAGCGTCAGCACGAAGTTTCCAAAGACGCCGCCACACGCCAGAAAGAGTACCCAAGATCCCCAAGCGCGACTATCGATTGATTCCGTTCTATTTAGTAGCAGAAGGAATCCGAGGCCTGCATAGGACAGGGGGGCGATGAAGGGCGCGGTGTACACGAGGCTTGCTATGGTGAGCTGCGCGAAGAATTGGCTTTCTAAATGGAGAAGAAATCCTCCAATGCCTACGCCGATACTCGCGACTCCTACCAAGCAGCCCACAAATCGAGAACGCCCCTCGGTCAAATCATCCGCCGTCCGTGGGGAAAACGGCACGAGTAGTAGCGTGGCGATGATGGAAAAACCGAAGGGGATCCACTCCGTCGCGTGTCCGAATTGATTTATAGAGTGTGCGACATAGATATCCACTGCAAGAAAGGCGAGATTGGATAGGATGAATAGCTCCACCCAAAACGCCGGATGAAGCAGCCACGCCTTCCTAATCATTCGCGTGTTCCCGCCGCAGCGCCTCGGCCAGTTCTTCTAGCTCGATTCTTTTTGCCAGCAGTTCGTAATTTCCATGCCACTGCACAAAGTCGGCTCCCCCCATGAATGCGCCGTGCTTAGCCGTCCGTCCGTAGTAGTGCCAGTAGTCAAACTCGATGAAATCGATTGGCTCGTCAAAGGGCTCAGGTGAAATCAGACCCTCGTCACGGAGCGACGCCATAATCTCGCTAACCGCCTCAACCTTTGCATTTGTGGCGACGACTACCTCTTCCGCTTCCCTGTAGAATGTGTCGATTTGAGTCGAGGCATGGCATTTCAGGCAGACTTCTTTCATCGCGGCCTGACCTTGCTCATACGTCGGACGTTTATCCGACGTGCTCGCGAAGAGCCAATAAGAAAGACGTTCCGTTGTGTCGTGTGTAACCTTGAGTCCGTCGAGTCCGCTCATATGGCAGGTGGAGCACGTGGGAACGGGCATGTCTGATACCGATAGCGTCTTTGGGTCGGCAGCCATGTTCATGCTCGCCCGCTGCGCGTTAAATAAAACGCCATGTTTCGACTCGGTATATATTTCAAGTTGAGAATGATCGGGTCCCATGTGGCATTGGCCGCAGGTTTGGGGTTCGCGCGCGAGAGCAATTGAAGCCGAATGTCGAGAATGACACTGGGTACACGAACCGATGCTGCCGTCGAGATTCGGTTTTCCTATTTCGTGACACGCGGTGCACCCCAGTGTCAACACACCATCGCCCTCAAGCTGCGCCAGGGCGTTTGCCGGTCGCCGAATCGCGCCAGGATGAAAGCGCTCTGCGAATTCAATCTGATCTTCGGTGAAATCCTCTGCTCCGGCGACCGCAGCCCACGCCGCGGCACCGTGCCGGCTCCGTTGAAACTGATCGTATTCGGTTGTGTGGCACTGCGCGCAGTTCTTGGCCGTCAGTGCTAAGGCAATCGTAAAGCCTCGATGATCCATGCTCACTTGCCCATCGCTTGGCTGATGACAGTCTAAGCAGGTGACTCCGCGATTGGCGTGGACACTCGTTTCGTACTGGTGAACCACCGCGGCAGTCTCTTGCCGGTGGCACTCCGCGCACTTGCCGGTCGCGCGTATGAGCGAGGCCGTCGGATGCGCCAGATCGACCCCCGGCCTCTGGCCGTTTATCAAGAATGCCGCAACAATTAGGGCCGTGCCGATGAACACAGCAATAAACACGGACTTGAATTCCATGAATCTCCTCTTCCCACCAGTTTATCTTGAATTCGACCTCGTCCTGAATCAGTATCTATTGTAGACCTTGGGATGGGGGAAGTCACATAATCCCTATTCGCTAAACTGGTTGTAGGAATGGAGCGAAGCCGCTTTTATTCTTCGCAATCTAGCACAGGTGAGGCAGACGGAAATTCTCGACAGATTCAGGTAAGATGATCCGCGAGTTGCGAGCAAATGGTTTTATTGACATCAACGGGCACGCGAGCATCTCGCCCCGTGCCATCTGAGGTGATGCAAATGGTACGGAATCTATGCGGACGACCGCTGGTGCCACTTCTGGCCGCTCTCGTGCTGCTAGGCTGTGGACAAGTGAAGATCGAGTCGGAAGCGGATGGCGGCGCCCCGCAACTTTCAGATCCGAGCGCTCCACTTACCCCTCGATACGGTGGCCACCTGCGGGTGGCACAGCGACATGAACCCACCTCTCTGGATGCCGTGCTCGGGCGGTCCGGCTTCGACACGTATTACTGGCGTCAGATCTTCGATAATTTGGTAGATGTGGACCGGGATCTGACCCCCCGGCCGAGTACGTCCCTGGCGACCTCCTGGGAGATCGGAACCGACCCGGATTCGATCACATTTCATCTGCGCGAGGGGGTGACCTTTCACGATGGCAAACCGTTCAACGCGGGAGCCGTTAAGTTCAACATCGATCGAATTCTCGACCCGGCCACTATGGCCACGCCTCGGGCGTCGTTCACGGTGATCGACTCGGTGGATGTGCTGGAAGAGCTGACGGTTCGCTTTAACTTGAAACGGCCTTGGGGCGCGGGCCTGAACATGCTGGCCGACCGCGGCGGCGTGATGAGTTCGCCAACGGCGATAGAGAAACTTGGCAAGGAATACGGCTGGAATCCGTCTGGCACGGGACCGTTCATCGTTGATAAGGTCATTACCGGCACGCTGGTGCACATGGTGCGTAACGAGAATTACTGGGGCACCGATGAGGAAGGCAACCGGCTGCCGTACGTCGATGAGGTAACGATCCATGTCATCAAGGACGAGACGGTGCGCTCCTCGTCCCTGCGCACCGGCGAGATCGACCTCGCGTACCTGCCCAATAAAGACGTCTCCGCCTTCGAGCGCGACGACCGCTTCCAGATCGAAGTCATGAAGGGCGGCGCTATCGCCGTAGCCCTAGTGTTCAACATTGACAAGCCCCCCTTCGACAACGTGGACCTGCGTCTCGCGTTGTGCTATGCCATCGACCCGGTCGCAATCAACAAGACTGTCTTCTTCAATCGCGTGGAGGTCGCGGACTCGGGGATGTGGCCCACCGGCACCTGGGCCCACGATCCCGACGTGGCGCGACCGTACTACGACCTGGACAAAGCGCGTGAATATCTGCGTGCGGGAGGCAAGCCGGAAGGCTTCGAGTTCACCGTCGTCACACAGAACCACGCCGAGTTGGCGCCTACCTCCGAAATTGTGCGCGCCATGCTCAAGAAGATTGGCGTCACAATGAATATCGAGCTGTTCAACGTAGGGACCGCCACCGAAAGCTTCTTTCACGGCCGCAAGTACCCCTTGTACCTGACCGGCTGGAGCCGTTATCCAGAACCCGATTGGCTGGCCTCCCTTGCCTACAAAAGCGATGGCTACTACAACGCCGGCAATCTCGAGCGCCCTGATGTTGATCGACTCGTGGAACGGGGCGCGTCGCTCTATGAAGTCTCGGCGCGCAAAGCCGTGTACGATGAGCTCAACGCCATCGTGCTCGACGAAGCCTGGCATGTCCCATTGCTCTACGGCACCTGGTACGCCGCCGCGCCCAACAAGGTGCACAACCTCGATACGCTGTTCGCCTCGGACGGCAAGATGGATCTGCGCCGGATCTGGCTTGACGAGTGACAGGTGCCCCCCCCCAGCCCTGTTCACTTACCCATCGCGCGGTACAACGAATATTTAGAAGGAACGAATCCTCACACCGACATGGCGAAGCGCTGGTGCATCAACGTCAGACTGAGGACCCGGTTCATTTGGGCGTCGATTCTTACGCGCTGCTCCGGGCTCTGTTCAGGAAGCTCCTGGAAGAGTTGCCTAACGGCGGCGGCATCGAAAATTGGCTGGTCGTCGAGCAGGGATGAAGCAAAGACATCGCCGAATAATTCGAGCATCGCGTCGTTTTCGCCGATCTTCGGGGGTGGTGTCGTAAAGGGGTGCTTCTCCCTATCGTAAACGGGTTCGATGAGCACGTCGCGCGTTGCTTCTCGGAGGACATGTTTTTCACGCATCCCATTGATTTTCATGTGAGTCGGGATGTGTGCGGCGTATTCGGCCACCTTGTGATCGAGGAAAGGTATGCGTCCCTCGATGGAGTGCGCCATCTCCATTCGGTCGCTCAGGAAGGTGAGGATGAAGTTGGGCAGTTGAATCTTCGACCAGAGGTACAGCGCCTGATTGAGAGGATCGCGC
>JAPYPO010000366.1 GCA_029937645.1 Candidatus Hydrogenedentota bacterium | reverse complement strand
TCAATCTCATTGGCTCCGGTCGCCGACGGGTCCATATGGGTAATCTCGGTCAAGAAGAACTCCTTCAGTTATAGCCGATACCTTTCGTCAAGCCGTAGTGTTCTGATCCTTGTACTGGAGTTCGTACAGCGTGTAGTAGAGTCCGCGGTGCGCGAGCAGTTCTTGGTGTGTGCCGACTTCGCGAACTTCTCCGTGGTGAAGAACGATGATGCGGTCGGCGTGTTGAACGGTGGACAGGCGGTGGGCGATTACGATCGAGGTTTGGTGTTCCATGAGCTTGACGACTGCGTCTTGGATGAGGGCCTCAGTTTCGGTGTCCACGCTGGATGTCGCTTCGTCTAGGATCAGGATGCGGGGGTCGTGCGCCAAGGTGCGCGCAAAGGCCAGGAGTTGACGTTGCCCGGTCGAAAGATTGCCGCCGCGTTCGCCGACATCGTAGTCGTAGCCCCCCGGCAATGACTCAATAAAGCGGGCTGCGTTGACGTAGTCTGCGCAGCCGCGGACGTACTCTTCGGTCATGCCGTCGTCGCCCAGGCGAATGTTGAAATCGACTGAACCTGAGAATAGGTAAACATCTTGCTGCACAATGCCGGTGTTTTGGCGAAGGCTGCTTAGTTCGTAATCCTGAATATTCACACCGTCAATCATGACGCTGCCTTTTTGCACATCGTAGAAGCGGCTGAGCAGGCTGGCGATGGTAGACTTCCCCGCGCCGGTGTGCCCCACGATGGCGACATGTTCGCCGGGCGCGACATGGAAACTCACGTCCTTGAGAACCCAATCGTCGCCCTCGTAGGCGAAGAATACGTTTTCGAATTCCACGCCGCCCTTCATATTCTCGGGCACGAACGGCTCCGGTTTGTCCACGATATCGGCGGGCGTATCGAGAAGCCGGAAGATGCGTTCGGACGAGGCCATCGCGGCCTGCAGCATGTTATAGCGTTCCGTCAGCGCCCGGATGGGACCGAACAGGCGGTTACCCCAATTTATGTATAGGTGGATCATGCCGAAGCTCGCCACGCCGATGCCCGTGTCCATCACTTTCAGCAATTGCATGCCCCCAACAAGGATAATCAATGCCGTTGTGAGGGCGCCGAGCGTTTCGGCGACGGGATTATAGGTGGCGTGGTAACGGATTTGCCGAAACCACTCGTTTCGAAGGTCTCCGTTCACCGCGCGGTATCGATCAAAGCTGCGATCCTCCAGGCCGAAGAGTTGCACGATCTTCATCCCGCTCACCATCTCTTGAGTATACGCGTTGACCTTGGCGAGTTTTCTCTTGACTTCTTGGTAGGAGCGGCGGATAAACTTCCTGAAAATGTAGCTTGCGACAAGGACGAAAGGAATAGCGCCCAGCGTGATCAACGTCAGTCTCCAGTTGTACCAGAGCATGACGGAGAGGACAAAAAAGATGGTCACGACTTCGCCGATCGAGAGGATCAATCCGGCGACGATTGCCTGCTGTATGTTTTCGACATCGTTTGTCACCCGTGTCAGAAGCCGTCCAACAGGATTCCGGTCGAGGAAACGCACCGATGATTTCTGCAAATGAGCGAAGATATCGAGGCGCATCGTGAGCAATGTCCTCTGCCCCACGAAAGTAAGCACGAGCGCGATGCTGTACGAAAACACCGCCTCAAAAATGGAAACCACGACCGTCAGCGAAATGAGCTGAACCAAGGTAGTGCTTCTGGACTCGATATCGACCATTTCAGCGCTTGTTTCGGATTGCATTGCGCCCTCCGCGCAC
This sequence comes from Candidatus Hydrogenedentota bacterium, assembly GCA_029937645.1. GTDB lineage: Bacteria > Hydrogenedentota > Hydrogenedentia > Hydrogenedentales > JAPYPO01. Next base: position 2,734 of record JAPYPO010000366.1, on the reverse strand, counting down.
AGGTCAATGATCTGCTTGGTTATGAAGGGCTGGATGGTAGCAATGATCGTCAAGAGAATCAGCAAAACGGCGGCGACGCCCAACAGTTTGACGTGCGGGCGCAGATATTGCAGGAGGCGTTTCATCAGCACGGCGTCGTAGGGCCGCTGAGTCACCTCATCTTCGAAATGGTAGTCTGAACTCACTCTTCCTCCAACTCGTCTTCGAGCAACTGGTGTTCGTACATTTTGGTGTAGAGGCCGTTTTGAGCCAAGAGATCGTTGTGGACGCCGCGTTCTCTTATTTCGCCTTCGTCCAGCACCAAGATGAGATCCGCGTGCCGAACCGTGGAAACGCGATGGGAGATGATCACGCACGTTCGCGTGGCCATCACGCTCTTGAGACCCTGAAGAATCTGCTCCTCCGTGTGCGTATCCACGCTCGAAAGGGCGTCGTCCAATAACAAGATGGCCGAATCCTTAATCAGGGCCCGCGCGATGGTGACCCGCTGTTTCTGGCCTCCGGACAGGTTAATGCCCCGTTCGCCCAGGATGGTGTCGAGTCCATCGTCCATTCCCGCCAGCGCTTCGTCGAATTGGGCGATCCGGCAGGCTTCCATGATTTCGTCTTCCGTCGCGCCGGGCCGGCCCACTGTCACGTTGCCCCGGATCGTGTCCGAGAAAAGAAAGGTGTCCTGCGGAACCAAGCCGATGGATGCGCGAAGCGCACTCAACGGCACATGCCGGGCGTCCACACCGTCCATCAGCACCACGCCATCGACCGGGTCGCACAACCGGGTCATTAACGACATCATCGTCGATTTTCCGGAACCCGTGTGCCCGACGATGGCCACTGTCTCCCCAGGCTCGCACTTCCACGAGATGTCGCGCAGCACGGGCTGCGAATCGTACGCGAAGCTCACGCCTCTAAACTCGATCCCTCCGTGGAGGGACGTAATCGTGGTGTCGGTATCATCGCTGTCGTCCACGGAGGGAGTCTCGTCCATGATCTGCGAAATGCGTTCCATGCCCGCGGCGCCTTGTTGATACACGACCGCGATTCCGGCGAACCCGGCCAAGGAACCGTGAACCATCAGAAGGCACACGAGAAATCCCATGAGGTCCGCGACGGTGAAGGCGGATGTCTCCACGGCCAACCAGCCATTCGCGATGACAATTTGGGACGTCGTTTCACCGTTTATTACCATGAGGCCGCCCTTCCAGAGCGCGATTACCATTATCGCGCGGAGGACCATCGCCATCATGGGGCCAATCGCCGCTTTGATCGCGACGAGTTTGAGAGTCTCTCGCGCGTAGATTTTCGATTCCCTGCCAAAGGCCTCCACTTGCCGGTCGGAAATGTCGTAAGCCCTAACGACTCGCGCGCCGGCGAGATTCTCTTGGGCGAGAGCCGTGATCCCCGAGAAGAGTTCCTGAACGACACGCGCTTGCCGGCGCGTCCATTTCAGAATGTAATAGGTGGCCACGGACGCGAAGGGCACCGCCACGACTACGGCAACGCTCAGTTGGATGGAAAAATGCATGAGCACGGCCACCGCAAAGGGAATTCTGAAGAGGTCGATGATCCCCATGATTCCCGCGCCGACGAAATCTCGCACGAAATTGAGGTCGTTCGTCGCGCGGGCCATGATGTCGCCGGTCTTGGTCCGGTTAAAGAATTCCTGCGATAGGCCCTGTACGTGGCGGAAGTAATCGTTGCGGAGCGTATACTCGAACCGGCGCGACGCGCGGCCGACGAGGAGCCGCTGAAAGAAACGGCATATGGCCGTGATGGCCGCGATAAGCACCAAAATGTAGAAGTATCCCCACAGCAGCCCCGTGGTAATTTCGCGGGCCTCGAAGTCTTCGATGATCATGCTCAGCACGAGCGGCATGGCCTGGCTGGCCGCGAGGTAAACGAAGCCTATTAAGAGGGCGGCGGCATAGGACTTCCAATACGGGGCGCAGTAGCGGCACAGCGTGAGCAGCGGTCGACTGGGCACGGCCCGGTATTCATGAGCTTTTGCGCTCATGCGGGCGCTCTATCTGGATTTTGCCCAGTTGGGATTCGCTTCACCTTGTTTCTCCAGTTACTTATCGCGGCCCGAATGCTTCTCGAAGAAGGTATGCGTCCCGAAAACTGATCCGCCTTTTTTTTCAGGCTCATGCCGCTTCCCTCTCGTAGTGATGGTGTAACCCACCGACGTGAGGAATGGCGACTACTTTCCCTCTTCGATAGTCCGATTCCTCCTTCCAATCAGACCAGACCCGAGACAGCAGACTCCAAAGGACTCGGTCAGCCGGCCGAATCTTGGGACTTTTCACACTCCTCTGGAAAATGCATAGTTGATGACGAAGAGCCAAGTTCTCAGTTTGAAGGCCAAATCTTGTTTTGAAGAGTGGCGAAATGAAGAAAATGAATCGTGTCAGCAGTTGAAACATTCGTACTCCCGAAATGACGTGGAAATGACGGCAGAATCGAAACAAGGAGCGTAACAAAACAGTGCCAATTACACCAATTCTTCCGATACGAGACTTTCCCCTAAGTCCTTACATTTCAAGTAGTACAAATTTTCGGGACCCACAACCTGTTCTCCCGTCGCCTTGTTCAGGGCGAGTATGGTGTCACCCGTCCCCACTATCAATAGCGTCTTGGTCGCCACCGGATAGCCCGATCCGCCACTGCCTGTTGGCGGGATGTTCAGCCCTCTCGGCCTGGGATGGTCCTCGTGTCCTTTGCCGACCGGCACCATCCA
>JAPYPO010000365.1 GCA_029937645.1 Candidatus Hydrogenedentota bacterium | reverse complement strand
CGCTTCGCGAACCCTGGGCTGAGGAATGGAACGCTTACAGCGTTCAATTGCAAGAACCAACCCATGTTGCCTTTCCCGGAAATCCGTGAAGAACCAACAAGTTTGGAGGTGCGAAATCTCTTGCATCCCATTCACCCCCAAACACCTCTGGAGGTGGCACCCATACGATAGCCCTGGACAGCCGACAGCCGTCGAGGATAGAAACTACGCGCCCTATTTTCCTCGTAGCTCGTTCAGCTCGGCCCAAAATTTTTCTACGTTGTCTTTGCGTACCTCGACGAAATCGACTTCGAGGAATTCGTTTTCGGGGAGGACTGATTGGTCGCCGCGCGCGAGCCCGGCGAGGATGCGGACGGATTCGAAGCCGTACATAAAGGGCTGCTGGCTAATTGTGCCGTATACATGGCCGTCGACGATGCCTTGCAAGGTGCCGTCGGCCTCGTCGAAGCTCACGAGTTTGATATCGCCCAGCTTTCCGGCTTCTTTGACGGCCTCCAGGCATAGGGGCATATTGTAGGCGTAGAGGCCGATCATGCAGGCCAAGTCTTCGATCGAGGCCATGGCGTCTTCGGCGTTGGATTTGGCCTTGGGATAATCGATGTTATCGGTGCGGGTGCCTTCAATGGAGTACTTGTCGCCTACGATACGGGCGGTGTTCGGGTCGATGGTCATATTATCGAGGGATTGCTGAGGTCGGTCGAGGAGTTCGTCGATAATGCCCTGACGGCGTTGTTGGCCGTTGAGTTGCTCGAGGCGGCCCACGAAGAGCATGACTTTGCCGCCCTCGGGCAAGGCTTCTTTAACGAGCTTTCCCGCAGCGCGCCCGGCGGTGTAGTTGTTCATGCCTATGAAGCAGAGGCGATCAGAATCTGGCGCGTCGGAATCTTGGGTAATAACATTGGTCAGCGCGGCCGCTTGATTGAGGAAATCGACTTGGTTGGCGGCGTCGATGGGGCTGATGGCGATGCCTTGCACCCCATTGGCGAGTTGTGATTCAACCATGCGCTGCTGATCCACGAGGCCCTTGGGCGGCATGAGTACTGCGCAGTCGACATCAAATTCTTTCTCGGCGGCGGCTACGCCTTCGGAGGCTATGGTCCAGAAGGGGTCTATGGCGTTGGTGACGTAGGCTAACTTAATTCCGCCGTCCTGGCCAGTGTCTCCCCCACCTTCTGCACATCCGGCGAGCCCGAGGAGAGCGATTGTGGCGCATAGGATTGAGATTGTCTTGATCATCAATAATTCCTTCCGATTTACTTTATGGTTAGCCGATGTCCCGGTATCTGCAACCCTTTGCGGCTTTGCGTGATCAAATTATTCTCACGCAAAGCCGCAAAGGCGCAAAGTGGGCCTCACTCCTGGAGGCCGTTTACGACGCGCGATATGCCATCTTTGATAAGCGGGGCTCCGAAATTTATGAGCAATCCAAGGCGCGTATCTGTCAAGCGAATATACGTCAGCGTCTGTTTCTTATGCACGGGCATGACCTTTTCCACCGACTTCAGTTCTACGATTACTTTCCCCTCGACATACAAATCAACCCTAAACCCTTCATCGAACGTAACTCCATCATATTCTATGGAGACGGGAACTTGCCTCTTAACCAGTAATCCCCGCTTTCTTACCTCGTGGCACAATGCGATCTCGTAGACAGACTCCAATAACCCTGGTCCAAGCACGACATGCACTTGGTACGCAGCATCCACAACAATCTTGGCTATCTCATTTTCGGTCAAGCCCGCCCCCTTTGCGTCTTTGCGGCTTTGCGTGACCCTATCTCTCTCGAACAAATACGAATAAACCGTTAGACTACGGAATTATAGGGTTTTCGGGACAAGATTCAATTTCTAGGATCTAGAGGGCGGGAACCGTGTATTTCCCACCGACAGAGGGTACTTTCTCCAAGCCGACAATTCAAGCCAGCGACGCGAAATTAACACATTGGCGGCACCCGTCGTCAAGAACGAGCTTGATTATTCCATGGCGCTGATTGTACATTGTAGAGGCTGCACGGGCCGTTGTAGGTCCGCGTGGGGAAAGCGGGGCAAGGCTTTGTCCCTGCGATTTCAATAAATCGAACCGGGTGTGTTTTGGTGAAAGGAGAGCGATATGCATAGGCTTGTCGCACGACTGGGTTTGGCCATGGCGGTAGGGTTCTTCGCCACCGTGTCCGGGGCACAGGAGGACGGTAAGGTGGAATTAAAGGTTGGTGATAAGGCCCCGGCTTTTAGCCTGGTAGGGTCTGACGGAAAGACGTACACACTGAAGCAGTTCAAGGGCGAGAAGCCGGTAGTGATTGCCTTCTTTCCCAAAGCGTTTACGGGTGGTTGAACTATTCAATGCAAAGCGCTGCGTGACAGCGGAGAAGCTATTAAGAAGTTTGATGTCGCCTATTTCATGGCAAGTGTTGATCCCCCCGAAGTGAATGCGAAGTTTGCCAAGGAACATAGTGCGGGCTATCCGATTCTCAGTGATCCCTCGAAGGAAACCTCGAGGGCCTTCGGCGTTCTAAAGGATGACAAGTTTGCGACCCGGTGGACTTTCTATATCGATATCGATGGCAAGGTCGCGAAGATCGATAAGAAAATAAGTCCCCTCTCGGCCGGCGATGACATGGTGAAGAACATGGAAGCGCTGAATTTCAAGAAGGCCAGCTAGCCGGAGTATCCCTAATAGGAAGTATCCCCGTATCCCCCGGCACAGCCGGGGGATTTCTTATTTTAGGTTTGAACAAATTGGGGAGCGCCCTTCAATAGGGCCGAAGCGAGACGGAATTCGGATCTACACTGCGATCTCGGGCCGCTTCTCGCCGACTCGGGTTGCTTGCTCGAACGCGTAGGCAAGGCGCAGCACATCGATTTCGCGGCGGAAGGGCCCGACTATCTGAAGGCCGACGGGCAGGCCCTCCGGGGTGAAGCCCGCGGGCACGGAAATCGCCGGGTGTTCCGTCAGCGTGATGAGCGAGCAGCTCATCATCCAGTCGATGTACGTTTCCATCTCGACGCCGTTGATTTCCCGCACCCAGTCGGTTTCGATGGGGAAAGGAACTACTTGCGATACGGGCAGGAGAAGAAAGTCGTAGTCCTGAAAAAACTCGTGAACCCGATAGAAGAGTTGTGCGCGCCGGGCCTGGGCGCGCGCCACGTCAATGGCGCGGAGCTTCAACCCCTCCTCCGTATTCCAGATGACGGTGTCCTTCAACAGGTCGCGGTGTTTTTCCAAGTGCTCAGCGTGGCCTAGCGCAAAGCCCTCGGCTCGCAATACCTGAAAGATTTCTCCAGCACCGCTGAAGTCGGGATGAGCTTCTTCTACTTCGCATCCCAAGTCACTGAAAGTGGGCAATGCGCTCTCAAGCGCTTCCACGACCGCCGGTTCGACGGGGAATTCGCCGAGATTCCGGCTCCACGCGATGCGGGCGCCTTTGAAATCGAAGTCCAAGGGCTCGGCGAAGAGACGTGGGGCTTCGTTGAGCGTGAGCGGATCGCGCGCGTCGGGCCCGGCCATGGCGGACAACATCAGCGCCACGTCTCGCACGGTCCTCCCCATGGGTCCGAGCACGGGCAACGTGTTCCACGGCTGCGGGTTCGGATACCGGGGTATTCGACCAGGACACGGTCGCAGTCCGACGACGTTGTTGAAGCTGGGCGGATTTCGCACCGAGCCGCCGAGGTCGCTGCCGTCGGCGATGGGCGTCATCCCGCAGGCCACCGATACCGCGCCGCCGCCGCTGCTGCCGCCGCAGCTCCGACCCAAGTCGTAGGGGTTTCGCGTCGCGCCGAAGACAGGGTTAAAGGTGTGCGAACCGGCGCCGAACTCGGGCACGTTCGTCTTTCCGATGACAATCGCGCCCGCAGCCTTGAGGCGCTCTACGACGAGCGCGTCGCGTTCTGGTATGAAATCTTTATAGATGGGTGAACCGAAGGTCGTGCGGATGTCCTTTGTCTCGACGACATCCTTGATCGCGATGGGGAGTCCGTACAAGGGGCCGGGGATTTCACCACGTGCGAGTCGTTCATCCGCCGCTGCGGCTTGTTCCAGGGCTTGTTCCGGAAGTAGGGTACATAGGGCGTTGACTTTCAGGTTTATGCGCTCGATCTGCGCCAGGTGCGCGGCCATGACTTCGACGACGCTGATGGTATGATCGCGAATGAGGCCGGTGAGTTCGACGGCTGTCTTGAAACAGAGCTCTGAATTCACGCGCACCTACATTTCTTGACGGTTGGAAGAGTGCATGTCAATTTGCCGCACCTTCCCCTCCTCCTTCGGGAGGAGATTTCGTTTCTTATCCAAGAAAACCGGCCGCCCGCCCAACGAGCCAGTACGAAGCCACGCAACCGACGCCATAGCTCATCGTGTATCGGAGGCGTGTGTTCAGGACCTCTTCGCTCATTCGGAGAACTACGGCGCGTCTCACGAGGAACAAGGTAGCGATAACGAGTGCGGCGAATAACGCCTGACCGATCTCTACGCCGACGTTGAAGAACAAGAGGCC
>JAPYPO010000364.1 GCA_029937645.1 Candidatus Hydrogenedentota bacterium | reverse complement strand
GCGCAGTACTCAACCGGATCTATTTCGCCAAGGAATCACGGGCGCGCGGCTACAAGAAATTGCTGGAAGCTGCGAAACAATCGTCCGTTCCCATCGACTTTGTCCCGCAAGCAAAGCTAAACGATTTGGCGAATACGCGTGAACATCAGGGGATCGCCGCCGCGCTAAGCCCGGTGGAATACGCAAGCGTTGAGGATTGTCTGGCCACATGCGGTCCGACGGCGACGCTGCTGCTGCTCGATCAGGTGCAGCACGCGCGCAATGTGGGGTTGATGATCCGATCGGCGGTGGGTGCCGGTGCTGCGGGGGTACTGCTTTCCACGCGGTCGAGCGCTCTCTTGGATGATACGGTCGTTCGCGCGAGTGCGGGCGCGGTATTCCGAATCCCTATCGCGCCTTGTCCGAAACTGATCGATACGATCGCAAAATTACGGGACGCGGATTTCTGGATCTTCGGGTTGGACGGAGAAGGGGACACGAACTTGTTTGAAGTTGACTGGCCGGAGCGCGTTGCGCTTATTGTGGGCAACGAGTCTTCGGGAATCCGACCCGGTCTGCGGAAGAAATGCGATGGACTTATCCGGATTCCGATGGCCAATAGCCTGGACAGCTTGAATGTCGCTGTTGCTGCGGGGATAGGCCTGTTTCAGATCGCCTCGAAGCGGGGTTAGCCGAAGTGCCTCTTGAAATAGATGGAGTCGTCGAGGCGTTGTAGCTGAATCCGCGCGAAGTGATCCTGTTCGCGGTCGGTGATGGGAGACTGCCATTCGGGAGAAGACTCCGTATCGTCGGCGTCAACGTCGGATAGTGCGGCCTCTAAATTTATCCCGCGCTCCCCCTCCTCTTCGCCGGCCAATAGCCGCCGAAACATGTCAGGCTCCAGAAACTCGGCGATAACGGAGGCGATGTGGTCCTTGCGCTCTTCCATCGAGCCTTCCGCCAGGATGTGGCGGTCGATAGCTATTACTTTCTTGCGGAAGAGGACCACGAGCTCGGAGCAGCCGGGGCAGGGTGTGACGGCCACGGCATCTTTCGGAAGCCTAGCCGTTACGATCTTGTGAGAATTGCAATGAGGGCAGAGAACAAGATTCATAATAAGCCCCTTTCGTTGGCCGGACCGCCTACGCGGTCTGATTGCTAAAACGATTCTAGTTCATCCTTCCCCGCAGTGTCAATCCAATCGCGGAGCGCTGTCCAATTCTCGGAGCGCCTCCGGTAGGTGGCTACGCGCCCGTGTCCGCGCGGGCTAAGAGCGCGTCGGTCTCGAGCAAGGTAGTGGGCAGCTCGAAGACACAGCGAAACCCGACCTCTGAATTGCGCGACGAGTAGGGGTATTCCGACACGCGAAGCATTCCGCCTTGAGCTTGGCTTGGGTCGCTATACCAGCTCCCGCGTACGCGTAGGAAGGATCCGAAGACGGGGGACGCTTCGGAAGGGGGCGTAGAGCGCCTGGCCAGCGTCCGCGTCCACTCTCTGACGTTTCCAACCATGTCGTAACAGCCGAAGTGAGTCAGGTCCTTCTCGTGGTCGCCCACGGGTTTCGGATGTCCAGCTCCCCCCACATTGGTTGCTTCCTCATCCCATTCGTCTCCCCATGGAAATTCGATGGGCTCCCCTGAAGTGCCGTAGGCCGCACGCGCCCATTGGGCCTCGGTCGGAAGGCGGAGGTTTTTGTTTGCGGCATAGGCTTGGGCGTCGTAAAACGAGACATTTGTAGCGGGCTCATCAGGAGTGGTTGCGTCTTTGTGAGGGCGCCATTTTTCCGTCTTCACGAATTCAGCGTAGTCGCCCGACGTGACCTCGTTGATATCGATTAGAAATGCGGGTGTGTCAACCGGGTTTGAGTTTGGTTGGATAGTGACTTCTCCTCGTGGGATGAATGCCATTCCGGGAGGAGCGACTGCCGCGGCCACGAGTAGGTTCAAGGCGCTCCAGCCGAGGCGAATTCCTTCTTCGGTGTCGGCGTCGAATTCTTGCTGCGCGACTTCCCATTCGGTTTTGCCTTGCGAAACGATGTCGCCGAACTCGGTGTTTTGGCGGAGCTGCGCGATGCCCAGTGCGCGCTCTACCAACGCGCCGAGATAGTTAAAGGTTTCCTCTTGCGGTGTTGCTGAGGGCTCTGGTGGCTGAGTCTGTATTTGAGTGTCTGCTCCGGCGATTGCGGCGAGCAGGGCGCGCCGGTCGCTTTCTACCTTTGCCAATCCCGTAGCGAACCCAGCGCCCAGGAGTGCCATCAAAGTAATGATAGCCATTCGTTGCGCGGTTGAACGGCGGCGGAAGCTGGCCCGTTCCTTCTGGAGTTTGGCGGTCGACTGTTTCTTGACCGCCTCCCCCACTTCACGGAGCGCTTCGCGAAGTTCGGTTGCTGTCTTGTAGCGTTTATCGGGATCGTTTTCTAAGCATTTCGCGATGATAGGGTCGAGGATGACCGGTACTCCGCGGGATATTTCCGAAGCGGGCTTGGGTGCGATTTCGGGGGTACGGCCCGTGACGAGTTCGTAGAGCATTACTCCGACACTGTAGATGTCGGCCCGCGCATCGACGGATGCGCTGTTGCGAAGCTGCTCGGGGGACATGTAGTGGGGAGTTCCCATGACCATTGAGGTCGCGGTCATATTTGAATTGCCCATGAGCTTTGAGATGCCGAAGTCCATGAGTTTGAGGCCGCCGCCGGTGGGAATCATCACGTTCTCGGGTTTGATATCCCGGTGAACGGTGTAGGCGTGGGCGTAGTCGAGTGCGGCGCACAGCTCGTCGAAAATTTGGAGGATTTTCATCAGGGGCAGAAGGCGGCCGGGGGGCAATTCATCCATGAGCCCGCGCAGCGATTTTCCTGGAATGAATTCCATGGAGATGTAGATGATCCCCTCATCCACGCCGATATCGTGAACGCGGACTATGTTGGGGTGGGAAAGCTGACGGGCGATGCGCGCTTCGTTGAGAAAGCGCGCGACGATCTGTTCGTCGTCGGCGAAATGCGGTAGGAGTGTTTTGAGGGCCGCGACTTCTCCGAGGGTTTTGTCCTGGACCCGGTAGATGGCTCCCATGCCCCCGCGTCCAATCATGCTGCCAACGAGATAGCGGCGGGCGATGAGTTGGCCCGCATGAAACTCAGTGGATTTTTTGGGTTGGTCTTGGTGGACTTGGATATTTACTTTGAGGAGGGGTTTGCCGCATTCCTGGCAGGTGGCGCTTCCCGCCTCGTTCACGACCCCGCACGCTTGACACCTGACGTTGTCCACGAATCCTGTCCTATTCTGCACGCTGAATTTGAAGGCGGTTGGATTATCTTCGGAGAAGCCATCCTAGCCTCTGTGCGTGCGCGAGTGCAACGATGGTACACTTTCTTTTTTCAACCTGCACGTTCTTTTTTTAACCCGCACGGCCCGTGGAGAAACTTGACTGTGACTATAGAAGGCATTTTGGGAGTCCTGGGGTATGGAAACATGGGCGCGGCGATCCTGCAAGGCCTGGTGAAGGCGGGCACGCTGCCCGCTGCCCAAGCGCTTGTGTTTGATATTGATCGGGAAAAGGTGAAGCAGGCGGAGGCTCTTGGCGCTCGGGCCGCGCTGTCTCTTGATGAACTTGCTGGGAACAGTGACTTCCTATTACTTGCTACGAAACCCCAGGATGTGGCGGGGGCCCTTGAGGCGATGCGCGAGGCGCTGTCAGATTCTGCGCTCATCATCTCTATCGAAGCCGGCATCTCGGTGGGGTTCATCCAGAATATCTTGGGCAGCGCAACGCGGGTTATTCGGGTCATGCCGAACACCCCCGCCTTGGTTGGCGCGGGCGCCGCAGCCATGGCGTTGAGCGACACGTGCAGCGATGCGGACCGCGGGGTTGCGGCTTCGGTATTCAGCGCGGTTGGCATTATCGAGGAGGTGCCCGAGAGCGAGATGGATGCGGTGACGGGGTTGAGCGGAAGCGGCCCGGCCTATTTTTTCTATCTGGTTGAGTGCATGGCGGCGGCCGCTATCAAAGAAGGATTGGAAGAGGAACAGGCGGTGCGCCTCGCTGCGCAAACGCTGCTGGGCGCGGGGCGTCTTCTCGATGAATCCGGCGAAGCTCCGGGTGTTCTCCGTGCGCGGGTGACTTCGAAGGGCGGCACGACGGCGGCCGCGCTGAATAGCTTGCGTGAAAGCGGTTTTGAAGGGATCGTGCAGGCTGCGATATCGGCGGCGGCGGAGCGGTCTCGGGAACTTGGGCAGTAGCCCGGAGATGTATAGGATGTGGAGGAATGTTTCGTGGTGTCTTTTTTGGAACTCCACACCTCCAAACAAGTTTGAAGGTGGCACCCATCAGGGAGAGTAGGTTTTGTTTCTGGAGAAGGTTGTGTTGTTTAAGGGATCTGATCGAATTTATTTTGCTCAGTTCGATGATGGAGTCGATCATAGTCTGGAAACGATAGGCGTGCTAAAAGCGTTTGCCTTATGCATAATTAACATCCCCCTTGATCCCCCTTCAAAGGGGTGCAGATCTGCCAATACCTATAAA
>JAPYPO010000363.1 GCA_029937645.1 Candidatus Hydrogenedentota bacterium | reverse complement strand
TCAATCTCATTGGCTCCGGTCGCCGACGGGTCCATATGGGTAATCTCGGTTGAAGGGTTCTTAGCCCCCCGGCGCGTCGTTCAGGTACGCTTCAAGACGATTCAGCTCGCCGACTAAGTCTCCTACCTTATCGTGGAGCAGGTGGCGAATGGTCATCATCCCGATAATCTCTTGCTCGGTCCCGAGGATAGGCAAATGGGATATCTGGTGGGTCTGCATACAGTGGATCGCCACATCCAGCGATGAATCTTCCTTGAGCGTAACCACGTCCTGTGTCATAACTTTGCCCAGCGGCGTCGTGTCCGGGTCCAGCTTTGGCAATACAATGCGGGCCAGCACATCACGATCGGTAAAGATACCTTCCAACGCGCCGCTATCATTGACCACCAGTACGGCAGCGGCATTGTCTCCCACCATTCGCTCGATGGCCTCCGACACCATGTCTTCCGCCGATAAGAGAAGGAGGGAATCCTTGTACTTTGCGAACCTTCTCAAAGACATTAAAAAATCCTCCGTGGTAATTCTGAGGGTTCGGTACTGTCTCCCGAACCTGGGTGTCAGTCTAGCACATTTCCTGGGCTGCTTTCCCGAATTGACATGCGCCGTCGAGATAAGGATGATCGCGCTTCGAAAGGGGTTTTCTTGGATACATTTTTCAGTGTGCGGCTTGAGGAGTTGGGCGGCGCCCAAGTAGACGGCGCTGCGGCGGCTCTGATTGCTATCGGAACGATTTATTGTTTCCTGGGGCACCGCGCGCTCAAGTTCGTGATCGGGCTGACGGGTTTTCTTGTCGCGGGGGCGGTGGCGGCGGCGCTCGCGGGGATGCTGACGAGTGGGCATCTGGTCTCCGTGGGCATCGGGCTTCTTGCGGGGGGCATCGCCGGGGCCATGGCCCTGCTGTTCCTATACCGAACGGGCATCTTCTTGATAGGGTTTATTGCCGCAGCTCTCATAGCGAACAACCTGTTATCGCTCCGTCCGGAATCCTGGATACCGTTCGCGATCATTGGGTGCGCTCTCGGAGGGGGCCTCTTTTCGCTGCTTATCGAGCGCCCGGTTGTCATTCTCGCGACGGCCGCGATTGGGGCTTGGCTACTGATGTTGGGAGGAGCGCACTTCGCGTCTGCGACGGAATACTTCGCTGCGGAAAACGCGCCGCTTGACGCGGATCAGATGGCGTGGGCCCTGCCTATCGCGTGGGCGGTTGTGGCGGTCGTGGGCGCGTTCGCCCAATTCACCACGGGACGCGCTCGCAATCCGGAGTCGTAGCCCTGGGCGTGCTACGCCCTCGGCAAAACCGATGCTTGCTCTGAGTCTCCTAGGGGAGTATTCTTCGTCAGTAGGCCAAGGGGTTCATTCACTTCGTTTCTTCGCGGGGTTATCGCGCCGACGGACTCGCTCTATTTCGCCGGTTTCCGCAGCCAGGATCTGAAGAGCCCCTGGGCAGCCCCTACGAGTGGAATGGATGATGGTCGAAAAACTACATAAATATTGGATCTGGCTGACCTACCGCATCGTGGGCGCAGCAATTATATTGAGCCTTGTTGCGGCCTCTCAGATTCGATCGGGTGTGGCGCCCTTGCCCATTGCGCTCTCGATGTTGGCCGCCGCCCTTTCGGCCCTCTTCGTGGTCGAGATTGTGCTGCGGCGCAACCGGCTTCGCGCGGAGCGCTACCAGGCTATCGTAGAGCGCGCGGCGGATGCCATCATCACTTCGAACGCGCAAGGGGAAATCCGTTTCGTCAACCGGGCGGCGGAAAGTCTATTCGGCTACCGGGAATCGGAACTGCGCGGGAGCCGCGTGTCGGTGCTGCTGACCTCGGCCTACTCCGATAATGAGGAGAGTGACCTTTGGGGCTTTCTTCGGGCCAACGCCATCGGCGCGATGGGCACGGCGCAAGAGGTTATCGGACTCAAACGGGACGGCGCAAAGTTTTTTATGGATCTCTCGATTTCCACGGCTGTCGTGGGTGGAACGGATATCTTCGTTGTGATCGTGCGGGATGTGACGGGGAGAAAGACGGCGCAACTCGCGTTGGCGAAGGCGCACAACGAACTGGAGTCGCGCGTTGAGGAGCGCACGGCTGATCTTCAGCGCTCGAATAAGGAATTGGAATCGGCTCTGGCTGAAATCAAAACGTTGAGCGGATTTATTCCCATCTGTGCGTCGTGCAAGAAAGTGAGGGACGACACGGGGTACTGGAACCAAATTGAAGTGTACATCCGTGATCGATCGGATGCGGAATTCAGCCACGGCATTTGCCCGGACTGTGTGGACAAGCTCTACCCGGGCCTTCCGGGTGGCAACACCCCGTAGTTTTGGGGTGCAATTCTGTTACGACCGCTGAAATTTCCAGAGACCCTTCTTGGCCGCTACCCTTGGGCGGTTTACGCTGAAAGCGTTATATTCCTCAGCCCAGGGTTCGCGAAGCGTACCCTGGGTCAAGGAAATCCAAAATTTTTACCCTGAAAAGGGTTCAACGTTGCTTTGTAACCCTTTCAGGGTAATATGTTTATGGGATGCATGATCAACCCAGGGTGGCACGCTTCGCGCTGACCCTGGGCTGAGGAATTTAACGCTTTCAGCGTACACACCAAGCGCCCCGTACATTGCCGAGCCCCTTGTGCGGGCTAAACAGGTACTTTCCCGCTACGACCTCTGAAGCGGTAATGGCAGAACTGCACCCGTAGTTTTGCACTCGGCGCAGTTTTGAGATGTACGTCGGATAGAGGCTCAGGGTCCAGCATACCCCTATCGAGTGAGCCTCACGGGGTTTGGAGATGCCAATCCGGTCCATCCGCCATGACACTCGCGGTGATCTTAATCAATTGCTCGGAGAGCCTCTTAACGACATCAGGATGTTCGGCGGCTATGTCTGTTTTCTGCAGGGGATCGGTGGACAGGTCGTAAAGCTCGAATCGTTGGAACCTGTCGGCCTTTAACTTCGGTATCCACTCCTCATGGAAACGATACATCCTCAAGTGTTCATGCCGTAACCGCTCGGCCGCTGGATCACTGAATTTCGTGCTATACAGCCGGCTAATGAACGGAACCCCAGGATTTACCTTTTCGTCCTCCGGCAGCGCCGCCATGATCTTTTCCCGCAACTGAATAATCGCGTCCACATCCGGGAAAAGTGTGTCACCAAAAAATCCATGCAACGTATAACTGCCGTCACGGATCGTCGCGGTCGGACTCGCGTCCGCGTCCAGCGATGGCCTTGGCCACAACCAGAACAACGGTTGGTGCCGCGTGAAATTCTCGCGGTCACCGGTCAGTAGCGGGGAAATGTCGGAGCCATCCAAGTGAACGCCTTTGGGCTTATCGATGCCGACGAGACCGCAAACGGTTGGCAGCAAATCGACCGCGCCGGCAGGCACGTTTTCGATCCGACCCGCAGGAATTCCGTCCGGCCAAAAGAAGATTCCTGGAGAGCGAATCCCGCCTTCAAAGAAGGATCCCTTATGGCCGCGCAAGCCGAGATTTCGGTCGCCCCGATAACTGCCGTGGTCGGACGAATAGATGATGATCGTGTTGTCCAGTTCACCCATTTCTTCCAGTTTTGCAACCAGTCGCGCGATGGCGCGGTCTGTATTGTCGACGGTCCCGGAATAGATTGCGGCGCGGTCATTCAGATCGCCATATTGAGACACAATCTCATCGGGCGCAGCGATCGGTGAGTGGGGTTCATGGAACCAGATGTGGAGAAAGAATGGAGCATCGGGGTCGCGCTTTTCTTCGAGCCAATTGATCGCGTCATCGGCGACAATTTGGCACGCGTAGCCTTCAATCTTTCCAACGGGCTCGCCGTTACGGTGGAAATTGGTCGGATTTTTGTGGCTTGGGTTAGCCGTATTTTCGGTCCCGAACCAATAGTTGAAACCGTGCTTTTCGGGCCCCGGTTTACCTGGGCCCCTCAGCGGCATTCCAAGGTGCCACTTGCCGAGGTGCGCCGTGTCGTAGCCATTGTCCCGGAGTACTTCGGCGATAGTTACCTCGCGCTCAAGCAAATGCATTTTATGATTCGGATCGCTGATCACCGTATACACACCCGCGCGAATATGATGCCGCCCCGTGATAGCGACGGCGCGCGAAGGCGAGCATGCGGGGCATCCGGCATAGAACTGCGTGAATCGAACGCCACGCGCCGCGAGACTGTCCAGCGCCGGGGTCTTGACCGGGCCGCCGTAGCAACCGAGGTCGCCCGAACCGAGATCGTCGGCCATCATGATCACGACGTTGGGCCGTTTCTCAGCGGCGTCGGCGGTGACAAGCACTATGAGGCAAGCGCAGGTGAAAAGGCCTATCTGAACTCTATTAGCCGCGTTCGATAACGTAGTCATATTCGTACTCCCAATTTTTTTGGCGTGAAATTCCCTTAGGGATCAGCCTTAGCCGAAATTTCCCATATCGGACGCCCGTGACCATCACAGGCAGGTTCTCCTCTCGGAGCCTAACGTCTCGCGCGTCAGCGGCGAAGTCCGCCGCATGCGCTGGTTAGGCA
>JAPYPO010000362.1 GCA_029937645.1 Candidatus Hydrogenedentota bacterium | reverse complement strand
GAATATGATCCAAAATACGCTGGATCTTCACACATCGCTGGTTTCCCTTCAGTATGTCTATCAGTCCGGCGCATTCGAGGAAACATTCGGCCTCGATTCGCTACACCTTGCCTTTTCTGGCGGATTGGTCATGTTTCTTGTCAGTATTCAGTATGTGCAGGAGCGTTGCGACATTTGCGCGTTGTTCAATCGCGCGCCACTTTGGCTGAGATGGGCGATTTATGTTTCTGGCGCACTGGCCATTCTAAACTTGGGCGTGATAGCGGAAGTGCCGTTTATCTATTTTCAGTTTTGAGGCATCTGTAAAGTGAAGCACCTTAGCGTGAAATTGTTCGTCTTTCTAATCCTCGTTCTTGGAGGGCAGTGGCTCGTGTTCGCCCTGCAGGGCACGAGCATCGAATTCGAGCAAAGCGCAAACCTGCGCCGCGCGCTCAACGAGGGCGTGGATGCCGTCGTCATTGGCGATAGCACCTTGCATTACCGCGACGAACGCGATACGGATCATCGCAATATCGTCTCGATGCTACGCGGCTTTGTTCCGTCGCTTTCGTTCGTCCGTCTATCCAATGGGGCGTACATGCCGGACGTCTACGCCCCGTTCTGCCGCCGTATAGCTCGAGACGCCCGCCCGCCCAAGCTCGTGATTCTTGAGGTGAATATGCGTTCCTTTTCGCCGGTGTGGGATATGCGGCCCATGAATCAGTTTGAAAAGGAAAAAATTACGCTCGCTTTTCACAATACCCCGTACCAATTTCTGTTGCGCCCGTTGATGGCGTTGAAAGCGTTTAACTTCGATGTTGTCACGCAGGAGGAATACTTGGAACATCCAGTAACGAGCGGCGGCGATATCGTAGGCCAGGTGAAGGATTTCGACAATGATCGCTTTAATACTTTTTCCGAGGAGAATCTCCAGAAGAAATTCACGCTCTCCTACATGTACGGCCTCAATTCGGAGCACCGTAAAATCCGGTCCATAGTCGAGTGCATCGAAGCCCTTAAAACCGTAGGCGTCCGAACGCTCTTCTATATCACACCCGTGGACTGGGAAGCGGGGGTCGAAAGCCTGGGGGCAGACTTTACCACCCAGCTACAGAGGAACGTCCGGGTAGTCGAACAGGCTATTCAACAGCGCGGGGGTGAAGTGGTGGATCTGAGCCAGCTCCTGTCGAGCGCCGACTTCAACTGGCGCGTCGATTTGTATCCAAATGAACACCTTGCGCAACGAGGCCGTGAAATAGTAGCAGAACGTTTGTCACACGAGGTCGCGCCCGGCAAGTAGTTGTGTGCATTCCGAGTACCGATCGGCCATTATTCACAGGTTCCAAGCTCCTCCTGTTCTCTTGTGGCAATAGTCGGGTTAGGTTTTCATGAGATTGAAGCGCACCCTAAAGTGGATTTGGAGACGAAAATTACTTTTCGTTGTGGCTGCCGCTATTCCCGTTCTCGGCCTGGGAATTGTCATCTACTCCTGGGTAGCCTCACGATCGCTGAATTGTGAGATTGAATCCACACCCCGTGATCCCGAGACGGGCATCGTCCTTGGCGCCGAGGCGATAAGCTTGGGCCCCGCCGATGCCTCCGCCGCCTGTCTCCTGCTTCACGGCTACGTGGGCGCGCGATCCGATTTTGCCGACTTGGGCGAGCGCATCAGCGAAGAGGGTTTCTACGTGCGCATGGCGCGGCTGCCGGGCCATGGAACGACCCCTGTCGATTTTGACGAACAAACGCCCGACAGCATGCTCGAGGGCGCACGGGCGGAACTCGAGGACTTGCGCTCAAGATTCGAGCGGGTCTATCTCGTTGGTTTTTCCATGGGCGGCGCTATTTCCACATTGTTGGCTTCCGAGGGCGGGGTGGATGGGCTGGTGTTGGTCGCGCCCTACTACAAAGTGACCTATTCATGGCATTACGTCCTGCCCCCGGAGACTTGGAATCGACTCTTCTCTCCGATTCTTCCATACGTCATCAAGAGCGATGGATTCGTCAAAGTGAACAAGAGAGAGTCGCTCGAGCACATCTACTCGTACCGCGCCCTTTCCACTCGAAGCCTGGCCATGCTGGTCGAACTCGGGCGGAGAGCACGTCAACCAGACATCCTGAGTCGGATTGATCGCCCGGTACTTGTGTTGTATTCCGAGGGCGATGAGGCCGCCGCGCCTCAAGCAACCAAACAGGCATTCGAGGCCATCCAGTCCAACGATAAGACCCTACGCAAAATAGGCGAGCGCTCCAACCATATCCTGTTGTGGGACTACGACGCGGAAGACGCGAAAACCGCGATACTAAATTTCCTTGAACGGATAGAGGGCATCAATAGAACGGAGGCGGGCCATGTCTAAGAAATCCGATGGACTCGAATCGGGGACGACACCGATCACTCTCCTAACGCCGGCCACCGTCAAAGTTCTCGTATTCACACTGGCCTATCTCGGCGTCGCCACCATCTGGGCAATCGGAGCGGGCAATAGCGAGTTCATTTTCTACATCGCCGTGATGGCCATACTCATCGGTGCCGTTACCTTCGTGCATTCGCGTGTGCGGCTGACCACGGGCGTCTTGTGGGCGCTGAGCCTATGGGGCCTTGCGCACATGGCCGGAGGCCTCGTTCCCGTCCCCGATTCCTGGCCCATCAACGGAGACATTCGCGTCCTCTACAGCCTGTGGCTGATTCCCGATATACTGAAATACGATCACGTCGTTCACGCCTACGGATTCGGAACAACGACCTGGGTGTGCTGGCAGGGACTGCGATCCGTCCTGGTCCAACACACCGAGCTACGCCCGACATTCGGGCTGATGGTGTTATGCGCCGCAGGCGGCATGGGCTTCGGAGCCCTCAACGAAGTCATCGAATTCGCAGCCACACTATTGATGCCCGAAACCAACGTCGGCGGCTATCTGAACACCGGCTGGGATCTTGTGTCCAATTTGGTCGGGACCACGGTTGCCGCGATTTTGATTCGCGTTTCCAATTAGAGGAGCTACGCGAACCGAGGAACAGCTCAACGACCGATCTCCGTTCCCCTACGCCCGTTTCGAAAGGTCCAGGCGCTTAATGCGTGAGGCTAAAGTCGTCGGGTTGGCTTCCAGCATTTCAGCCGCGCCGCCGTTCCCGGACACTTTCCAGCCGGTCTGCTCGAGGGCCTTCTTGAGGTTTTCGGGTTCGAGCTCTTTGAGCTCCGGATAGGTCAATATTTTCGATTCAATGCCGCCATCCGCTTTGCTGTGCAAGGGCTGTGGCAAATTGTCCGAGCGCGGCAGATCGAGTGTAAGGGCTCCATTTCGGGCGGTAATCGCGGCGCGCTCCATCACGTTTTGCAGTTCACGTACGTTTCCCGGCCACGCATAGTGCTGAAGCTGCATCACATGGCGTTGCTTGAGGAGCGGCATAGGCATTTGAAATCGTTCGGCGGCTCGCTGCAGGAATTGCCTCGCCAAAAGGGGGATATCTTCAGGCCGTTCGCGGAGCGTGGGGGACTCGATGGGAAACACACTCAGCCGGAAGTACAAATCTTGGCGAAATGCGCCATCGCTTGCCGCCTTCTTGAGATCGCGGTTGGTAGCCGCAATGATGCGCACGTCGACGGTTCGGGTGGATTCCTCTCCAACGCGTTCAAGCTCGCCCTCCTGAATCACGCGGAGCAATTTTCCCTGAAGTTCTATCGGAATTTCGCCCACTTCATCCAGGAACAACGTGCCCCCGTCCGCCAATTCAAAGCGCCCAGAACGATCCTTAATAGCGCCCGTGAACGATCCCTTCACATGGCCAAAGAATTCGCTCTCAAACAGATCCTTCGAGATCGAGGCGCAGTTCACCTTGATCATGGGGCGGTCCGCTCGTTCGCTTCGCTCGTGAATCGCGCGCGCAATTAGCTCCTTGCCCGTGCCTGATTCGCCTTCAATCAAAACGGTGCTATCCGTTTCCGCGACGAGGTCAATCTGTCGCAGCACTTTCGAGAGCGCGGAACTTTCGCCGAGTATCTCGCCGTGCGCGTGAACTTCCATCACCTCTTCGCGAAGGTATTCGATTTCGAGTTCTAGCTGCTTGCGCAGACAATCGATCTCCTCGAATGCGCGGGCGTTTGCGTAGGCCGCCGCTGCGTGGTCGGCAAACGTGCGCAAAACCTCCAGCGCTTCGACCGATAGAATCGCTCGGCTGAAGAGCGCAAGCGCTCCGAGAATCTCGCCACGGAAAATCAACGGTTGACCCGCGAAGCTCAGAATGTGTTCGCGCCGACCCCACTCAGGGTCGCGCATCCATGCCCCCTCGTTCTCCAGGTTCGTCAAGAATATGGGTTTACCGCTCGCGGCGATCTGGCCCACTTTGCGCTCACCGATTGGGAATCGAGAATAGCTGCCCTTGAGGTTGCGCCACCGTGGTAATTCCGGGTTCAGCGACTGTCCATCGCTGGCGGTCAGCCGCAGGTATCCAGTAGGGGTCGGGTCGTCATCGCACGATTCCCCTTGCTCAACCATCCAGATCCTGGCTAAGGCCGAACCCTCCT
>JAPYPO010000361.1 GCA_029937645.1 Candidatus Hydrogenedentota bacterium | reverse complement strand
CAATCTCATTGGCTCCGGTCGCCGACGGGTCCATATGGGTAATCTCGGTTAAGAGCCGCCCTTGCGCTCAACGTCGACAAAATCGAGCGGCACATATTCCTCTGCTGCGATCAGACCAAGCCGAAATGTGCGGAAAAAGAAAAAAGTCTGGAGTCGTGGGAGTTCTTGAAGAATCGTTTGAACGAGCTTGGCCTCTCCGGCGTGGGTAGCGTATTCCGCACGAAAGCCAACTGCCTTCGTGTGTGTACCGGCGGCCCGATTGCCGTCGTCTACCCCGAAGGAACTTGGTATCACAGTTGTACCCCCGACGTTCTCGAACGAATCATCCAGGAACACCTCGTTCAAGGCCACCCTGTCGAAGAATTCATCATTATCGAACGCGAGTTGCCCAAAGGGTAAATGGAAACGAGCCCCAAAAGATATCCAGGCTAATCACAACTCAGCGATTGATAGCGTGGGCCCGTCGCAACCTCACGATAGCGATCGACCCAATGGTGATCGCGGAAATCAAAATGGCTATCTCGTCCATGAGCGGCATTTCGACTGTGTCCGGCGTGAACTGAATCGTCAATACCGGGCGATCTTGCAGTGCCTCCGACGAGTGAAACTTCTTCACACGTTTGAATTCGCCCTCAATCGCCGACAAGATTAACCAGCCATGATTCGATGACGAGTCCTCGATCCAGCCCTGTAGATCCGCGACCAAGCTAGGACCACCCCACGTTGCGGTCGTGCCCGCGAGGCCCGCCGCCGCCGTGGCGCTGACGTTGGGCGTGAAGTCCCCTCCTGCGTCCGTCCAAGACGACGCCCCATGAGCATTGGAGAGCCAGGTCGCGTCGCCCGGAGCGGCCGTCGCCCCAAATCCACCTTCCGACAATCCGATGACATCGCCTTCCCCCCAGTCTCGAAGCACCTTGTGCAGCGTGAAGTCAACGTTGCCGAAATTGTCGCCCGAAATCATGACCGTCATCTGGAGTGAGACATCGGTGATGGCGGCGCCTTGGGGAATCACGGAGAAATCAGCGCGAATGAGCGCGCGACGCGTGTCAAGCTGGCCGTTTGTTCCTGCGAAAACGCCATCGCTGCCACCGCCCGAATTCTCGTTCTCCGAGAAAAGCGATGTGTCTTCAAAGCCGGCATAACCGTCTACACCTTGAATTAAGACGAGAGAATCCCCGTAGGCACTGGGCGCGGTGAGGACCGCCAGAGTACAACAAAATAGCAATGCCAAAGAGGCGCAGCCTGACTTTCGGATCACGAATCGGCGCCTGTCTCGACGGCGGGAGTCGTCGGCGTGTCCCTCGCGAGACGATGGATAGCGGCTGCCCCGGCCACAGCGGTAAGCGCCGCCGCTGCGCCGATTCCCGCGCGACCGGACGTGCTCAAGACGATGGGAGGAGGGGCAATAAATTCGGTGTCAACCATCCCGGCGTCAATGCCAAAAGCCGAGTCAGTGAAGTCTTGGCCGAATACCAGCTCCGGATCCACGTTCAGCCAGTCCCTCAATACGACGGAATAGACGGAGCGAAAATCGATAGCATGTTGCAGATTGCCACCTTGATTTCCGCTAGACAACGTAGAAAGATCCGGCTGGCCTCCGTAGACCCCACCCAGCACACGTCCGCCAAACGCGAACAGGCAATTCGCGGTGCCGTGATCCGTGCCATTACTGCCGTTTTCCTGGGGCCGCCGTCCGAATTCGGAGAAGGTGAGTAGAACGACGCGGTCAAGATTTCCGCTGGCCTCTAAGTCCTTCAGGAACGCGTCTACTGACCGGTCGAATTCTTCGAGTAAGAGCGGGTGGACACCGCGGTTTATGGGATCCGATCCGTCAGACTGGTTCGCGTGCGTGTCGTAGCCATTTTGCTTCACGTAAAAAATCTTCGTGGCAAACTTCGGAGCCTCAGTGCGAATAATCTTTGAGACCATTTCCAGCCCGGGCCCCAACTCGTCGCTGTCTGCCGGATACGAATTAATTCGCGGGGTTCTGGCGGCAATTTTCAAATCGTCGACTGACACTTGGGCGATATTGGAGGCTCTCTGGATAAAGTCCAGCGATGAACTTACAGGCACGTCGAGGGAATTCAAAATCTCGATATATTCTCGAAGAAGATTTCCCAGGTCGGGTGGCCACGTAGGCGTTCGTATCTGGTACGCGTCGAAACTTCTGACCGCCGGCGGAAGGTAGTTCTGGCTGCCCGACAGGGTTTTGGGGAGTCTGCCCATGCTGGCCGCCAGCATGGCGAGCGCGTTTACTTCGGCCGGAGGGGCGCCGTCGCACATGTTATCGTAGTAGCGGGCCGCCCAACCCCTGTGCGCGGAAAGGTTGCTGCCGGGCGAAATTCCAAGCTCCCAGAACTCTGTGCCCAGGAAATGAGAGAGCGTAGGATTGGGGTAGCCGACATTCTGCACGACCGCGACGTTGCCATTGCGATACCATTCGCTCAACCGAGCCAATTTAGGATGAAACGCGTTCAGCCCATCCCCAAGTTCCGTAGGTTGAAGCCCCGAAGCGATGTGAAGGTTGGGCCGCAAGGCGTTCGGTGAGGTATCCGTATATTTTGGATCGGTGAAAGGAATCACCGTATTCAGCCCGTCATTGCCACCCGCCATCTGAAGCACGACGAGAATTCGATCATCCGGAATGCTGTTGGCGACCGCCTCTGCCGAATTCGAAACCCACAACGGAACCGTCGACGCGGTCGACAAGTAAGCAAGGCTCGACAAACTCGTCTTCATGAAATCTCGACGGCTATGCTTCATCCGCGATCCTTTCCCAAACGGTCGACCGTCACTTCAGGTGAGCCCTTGGCATTGCTAACATAAGGTACACGCAATTTTCGATTTTCCGGCGTTTTTCGAGGGTCGAATCGCCGCCCAAACCCGCCATCGAAACCGCCGCGAGAAAATCGGAGAGGTGGCCTGATTCTTCTGCGGTTAACGGCCCGTGAAAGAGCGCGTCGGCGAGGAAATCGATAATACCTGAGTGGTCGCTATTGGTCACCGGCATGGCGTCCAAGGTTCCGACAACACTCTCATCTCTAATGATCCAGTGCGTGAGCCGGTGTGCCCAGTTGTACCGCGCAACCAATGTCCCCGCGCCGAGCCAATTTCGGCCATGATGCCATCCCCCAACATCGGGAGGTTGAAACAGGTTCATGCCCATCGAGGACATCTCCCACTGTAGCCCGACGAACAGTTCCGGCACATCAAGCGCGCGCAACGTTCCGATGACGTAATCTATGGGATGTTTGTGTATTGCGTTAATATTCGCGGCATCGAAGAAGTACTCGGAACTCAGCAATCTAGCCATGGCCGCCTTCATATCATAGGGATACCGGCGCTTGGGATAGGTCTCGCCGTCATCGTCCGATAAGTATGCTGCCAACTCCAATACAATCGGATCGGGCGGGTCGAGCTGAATGGATTCGTTTACGAACCATTGGCACAGTTTCCACGATAAGTAAACGGCGGCGGCGGGAAGCCCCGAGTTCAGTCCGAGCCCCCGCTTGGTTAGTATCGCTTGTACAACGTCAATCGTCTCCTGGCCGGTGTCGCTGAATGAAACGACCTCGCCGCCGAATATGATCTTGCTACCGGATTCGTGTTGCGTGGGCGTAAAGCCGTAGTCGGAATTCCAGTTTGTCTCACAGGAAAGATCCGAGAATCCCTCGCCAGTCAACGCTTTCGCGATTTCTTGAACGTCGTTCTCGCTGTAATTGCCGACTCCAAGCGAGAATAACTCCATCAACTCGCGCGCCAGGTTTTCCTGCGGCTTGCCTTTGACGTTCAAGAAGTTGTCGAGATAACTCAACATAGCCGGATCGCGGACGATGGCCACGAGAAGATCATCTAGTCCGTTGAGGCCCTCGGAGCGGTAGAGATCATTTTGATCCTTCAACATCGCTACTGCTATCTTCTGGGTGCGCTCCTCATCGTAGGGGATTCCCAAAACGCCGCGATCACATTCCTGAGTCCACGTTGCGGGGAGAAGTCCCAGGGGATCGCCGTCATTGCCGAATCTGGAGGCGGCGGGTGTATTCGCCACTATTTTCCACACATCGCTCGGCGCGTGATCGTGCAGGAAAAGCGTGAACTGTTCCTGGAACGGTTGCGATGAATAGCGCATCCGATATAACCAGTGGGCGCGCAGCTCCCTCGGCAACTCCGCCCTTTTCACTTCAATGAGATCAGCCTCGATCCGGGTGGGCGAACCAGGGATCACTGGTTCATCGGGCAGTTCGGCAAGGGGCACGCCACGCACCGCCGCCCCGGGGACGCCCGGCTGGTCTAAGAATGGATCTGTGGCCTGAATGTCCACGAGTTGGGCCACTGCGTCCGCAGCGGTTAATCCCGTGAAGCTTGCCCGATCACCTGGGGATCCCCCGAATCCCGCGCGTCTGAGGAGATGACTCGCCTCAGAATTCGTTAGAACGGACGCTTTCTCATCAAGTAATCCGAGATTACCCATATGGACCCGTCGGCGACCGGAGCCAATGAGATTGAAG